>NZ_JBFODF010000054.1:0-71606 GCF_040908165.1 Aeromonas sp. R6-1 | reverse complement strand
CTCGACTTGCATGTGTTAGGCCTGCCGCCAGCGTTCAATCTGAGCCATGATCAAACTCTTCAATTTAAGTTTGGTTGCTTCGAAAAGCGGCTCAACGAATTGCTGAATTAACTGCTGCAACTAAAAGTTGCTTTGGTCACTTCATCAGACATTGATATCAAAAATTGTTTTTGATGCTCGATGCTGCGAGTGCCCACACAGATTGCTTGATTCAAATTGTTAAAGAGCGTCACGCTTATCGCGTTGAGGAGGCGCATCTTACGCTCCTCACCTCGAAAGTCAAGCGGTTGTTTTCGCTTTTCTTTCGGCGCCCACTTCGCTAGGAAGCTGGCTCATCAGTTCGGCGTGGTCCGCCGTGCTGGTAGGGGCGCATTATAGGGAGCCGCGCCGTGATGACAAGGGCTATTTTGCGAAAAATAGTCCTTTTTACCGATTTGTGGCTCGAACGCCTACTTATCAAACAAAAAGCCCTGCTTACGCAGGGCTCTGGCCGCTCTGAATGACGTCACTGTTACTTTTTTGACCAAAATTCACGGGCAAAGCCGCGCACCTTGTCCCAGTCGGTGAATTCCAGATCCTTGCTGGTATCCGTGCTGCCCCCGGTGATCTTCATGATCAACTGGATGATGCGGGTCTGCCACCAGTTGTAACGGGAGTACTGCAATGCCCCGGCAAACACCCCCAGAGTTTTGGGCTTCCAGGGAGAGAGGCGCAGAAACTTCTTCATGTAGGCGTTGGTCTGCGGCGTCTGCTTCTCGGGCTTGCGTGCCGTCAGGTTCACGCAGAAGAACGCCGCATTGGCTACTTCCAGCTGTTCATGATGTGCGTGTATGAAGCTGAGCAGGCTGGGGTGGAAGTTACCGTAGCGAATGGAAGCGCCAATCAACACCTTGGCATACTTGCTGAGGTTGCACATGGGCAGGGTGTGCAGGTCGTGCATCACCACTTCGCATCCTGATATTTCCTCCAGCATGACATCCACGATTTTCCGCGTTTGCCCGTCCCGGGAAGAATAAAGCACCAAAATCTTGTCCATACCAACCTCAACTACGCCAGAATGCAGGAGTAAACAGTACCAGAAGTGTGAAGATTTCCAATCGACCAAACAACATGGCCACGATCAATATCCACTGGGCAGTAGCCGAGATATTGCCGAAGTTGGCCGACACCTCCCCCAGACCCGGCCCCACGTTGGTGAATGCCGCAGCCACGGCGGAGAAGGCCGTCACTTCGTTCAGCCCCGTCATCAGCAGCAACAGCATGAAGATGAAGAACAGGATGATGTAGGTGGCAAAGTAGCCCCAGACCGCTTCCACGATCCGCTCCGGTACGGCGCGGCGCCCCAGCTTCAAGGTGTAGATGGCCCGCGGATGCACCAGCCGTTTGAGTTCACGCATCCCCTGCAGGAACAGGATCATGAAACGCATCACCTTGATGCCCCCCCCGGTACTGCCGGCGCAGCAGCCGATGAAGGCGGAGAACATCAACAGCATGGGCAGAAAGGAGGGCCACTCCGCATAGCTGGTGGTGCTGTACCCCGTGGTCGTGCCCAGAGACACCGCCTGGAACAGGCCATGGTTGAGCGCATCCTGCCAGGTATCGTAGTGGCCGTGGAACAGCAGAGAGACGAAACAGATCAGCACCAGCACGCACTGGATGCTCAGAAACACCTTGAGCTCGGAGTCACGCAGATAACTGCTCACGCGCACCGGCTTGTGGGCAAACACCATGAAGTGCAGCGCGAAGTTGACGCTCGCCAGCAACAGGAACACCACTGTGATCAGGTTGATGGCCGGGCTGTCGAAGAAACCGATGCTGGCGTCGTGGGTCGAGAACCCCCCAACCGACAAGGTGGAGAAGGAGTGGCAGATGGCATCGAACAACGTCATCCCCGCCATCCAGTACGCGAGAGCGCAGAGGGAAGTCAGCAACAGATAGATGAACCAGAGCGCCTTGGCCGTCTCGGCGATGCGCGGGGTCACCTTGTTGTCCTTGACGGGCCCCGGGATCTCGGCGCGATAGAGCTGCATGCCCCCGATACCCAGCAGTGGCAGCACGGCCACCGCCAGCACGATGATCCCCATGCCACCGAGCCATTGCAGCAGCTGGCGGTAGAAGAGAAACGCCTTGGGCAGATTGTCCAGCCCGGTCAGCACCGTTGCGCCCGTGGTAGTCAGGCCGGAAAACGACTCGAAAAATGCCTCCGAGACCGACATGTTCGGCACGTCGCTGATGATGAAGGGGACGGCACCCACGCTCCCCAGCACCACCCAGAACAGCACCACGATGAGGAAGCCTTCCTTGGACCTGAGTTCCTTTTTCTGGTGGCGGTTGGGGAACCAGAGCAGGAGGCCGAGCAGGAGGGCTATGACGAAGGAGTTGACGAACTCGGTACCACCGCCATCACGATACCCAAAAGCGACCATCGCGGGCAGCAGCATGGTCGAGCTGAACAGGGCAACCAGCAGACCGACGATACGAATGATGCTCAGAATCTGCATTCCGGCTCCCTCTTCAGACTAAAAGAGCGATGGATTCTAGCCATCTAAGGGACGAAGGGATACCCGACCCTGGGTCCGGTCGGTCAATTCCTGTGCGATACGGGCCCAGAGTGCAGACTCCCACGCTACCTGAAGGGTGACGCTGGCACCATAATCGGCCACCAGCAACTGCCCTTGATGGGCAGAGATGAGGGACTCCACGGCCCCCATGTCGGTGTAGTCACACTGGATCACGGAAGAGGTCAGCTGACGCTTGATACAGGTTTCAAGTTGCTTGAGTGCTGCCCCCACACCACCGCCATAGGCCTTGACCAGGCCACCGGTCCCCAGCAGCACGCCACCGTAATAGCGCACCACCACGGCGGCGACTTCACCCAGGCCGGCCCCCATCAACTGGGCCAGCATGGGTTTGCCCGCTGTGCCCGAGGGTTCGCCATCATCACTGAAACCATAAACCTGGCTGTCTTGCGGGGCGCCGGCGACAAAAGCCCAGCAGTGATGCCGGGCTCCCGGGTGTTGCTGTTTGATCTCGTCTATCCAGGCCTTGGCGGCCTCGACGGTCGGAGTGTGGGCGATGTAGGTAATGAAGCGGCTCTTCTTGATCTCCTCGCTCACCTCCAGTGGGGCTGCCGGTATGGGGTAATCCGTCGCCATCAGAGCCCTGCTTGTCTGGTCAGGTTCTCCACCCCGTTGGCATGCAGCACCACGTTGTCCTCGATGCGAATGCCACCATAGGGACGCAGCGCCTCCACCTTGTTCCAGTTGACCCGCTTGCCCTGCTCACCCTGGCGCAGCGGCTCCAGCAGGCTGTCGATGAAGTAGAGACCCGGCTCTATGGTGAACACCTGGCCCACTTCCATCACCCGGGTGCAGCGCAGATAGGGGAACTGCTCGGGGGCCGCCAGGTGGGTGCCGCGCTCATCCTGCATGAAGCCGCCGGCATCGTGTACCTGCAGGCCGAGGAAGTGACCGAGACCGTGGGGGAAGAAGACATTGGTCACCCCGGTGTGGATCATCTCGTCCACCGACATGTCTACCAGTTCGGTGGCTTGCAGCAGGCGCGCCAGCCTGTGGTGCATCTGCAGGTGCAACTCGCTGTAGCGGCGGCCCGGCTTGATCTCGTCGATGATCTCCTGTTGCTGTGCATCCAGCGCTGCGATCAGATCGGCGAACTCACCGCGTCGCCAGGCCCAGGTTCGGGTAATGTCGGAGGCATAACCGTGCACGTCCACACCGGCATCGATGAGGAAGGAGTAACGCTCCGCATCCGGCACCCGCTGGGTGGAGAGATGGGTGTAGTGCAGGATGGCCGCATTGCGGTTGATGGCAACAATGTTGCCGTAGGGCGCCTCATTGGCCCCCTGTCCGACCGCCTTCATGTAGGCCAGGTTGATCTCGAACTCGCTCGCCCCCGCCATGAAGGAGTCCTTGGCCGCGATGTGGCCGCGCACGCCGATGCGGTTGGCATCGCGAAGACATTCCAGCTCATAGGGCGTCTTGTAGGCACGGTGGTAGTGCAGGTAGTTGAGGACCGCCTCCGGATTGGGCTGGCCCAGTCCCAGCAGCTCGGCCACTTCCAGATGGCCGCCCAGATAGGCCCACTCCTGCTTGTTGGCCGGCAGGTGATCGGCAACCTGCTCCGGGCGAGTCAGGAAGCGAATGTCGAAGAAATCGATCCAGAAGGAGTTGGGCAACTCCGCCACCTTGTGCCAGAAGTCCACCGGCCGGTAGAACAGCAGCACCGGCTTGTTCACCCCGTCCACCAGCAACCAGCAGTGAGGGTTGTCCAGCACCGGCAGCCAGGCCTTGAACTGGGGATTCACCTTGAAGGGATAATCCTGGTCATCGAGGAAGATACGATGAGTCTGGCCGGAGTGGATAGCGAGACCGCCAAGACCCTGTTGTTGCAGGATGTCGCGGGTACGCTGCTGAAGGGTGTCGTGATGCTGGGCAAAAAGTTGGCTGTAACTGCTCATGGCGTCCTGCT
This sequence comes from Aeromonas sp. R6-1, assembly GCF_040908165.1. Lineage (NCBI taxonomy): Bacteria > Pseudomonadati > Pseudomonadota > Gammaproteobacteria > Aeromonadales > Aeromonadaceae > Aeromonas > Aeromonas sp. R6-1. The sequence goes on along the minus strand of NZ_JBFODF010000054.1, from coordinate 67,118 downwards.
CCGGGCGAATGTGACTTCAGCATAACATCAAGCGAATCAAGGCTCGAGCCACCCGGCTTTCGCTTCGTGAGGTAACGCATAGGTTACAGGCTTTTTGTTATGAAGATAAAACAGACAATTAACAAACAAAGAACAATTCAATACACTGCCCACAGACAGTAGATATCAGCCGTCAGGAACGACTCATGCAAAACCTTTGTCTGTGGACACCGGATCAGGACAGGATGCAGCACTCCAACCTCCACCAGTTCATGGCCGAGGTCAATCACTTCCATGGTCTGCAACTGCGCAGCTATGCCGACCTGTATCAATGGTCGGTGGAGAAGACCACCCGCTTCTGGCCCCTGGTGTGGCAGCACTGCGGCGTCAAGGGCGAGCTTGGCAACATTGTGGCGGAGAACCGCCAGGATATGCAGCGCGCCCGCTGGTTCCCCGACAGCCAGCTCAACTTCGCCGAGAACCTGCTGCGCCGCCAGGATGAGAGCCCGGCCATCATCTCCCGCATCGAAGGGGGCCCAAGCCGGACCCTGAGCTGGCATGAGCTGGCAGATCAGGTCGCCCGCCTGGCCCACTGGCTTCGTAGCCAGGGTATAGGCCGGGGTGATGTGGTCGCAGCCTACCTGCCCAATATCCCGGAAACCGTGGTAGCCATGCTGGCAACCACCAGCCTCGGGGCGATCTGGACCTCCACCAGCCCCGATTTTGGCGAGGCCAGCGTGGTGGAGCGCTTCGGCCAGACCCGTCCCAGGGTGCTGTTCGCGGTGGATGGCTACCGCTACGGCGGCAAAGCCATCGACATTCAGGACAAGGTGGCCAGCGTCGTCGGTCAGCTCGACAGCCTAGAGCAGACGGTGATGATCCCCCTGCTCGGCAACCCGCTGCAGCTTGGTCACAACTGGCAGCAATTGCTGGCAAGCCAGCATGATGCCCAGCTCGCCTTCGAGACCATGGCCTTCAACGACCCGCTCTACATCCTCTACTCCTCCGGCACCACCGGCAAACCCAAGTGCATCGTGCACGGCATTGGCGGCACCCTGCTGCAACACCTGAAAGAGCACCAGTTGCACTGCGACATCAAGCCGGGGGAGCGCATCTTCTACTTCACCACCTGTGGCTGGATGATGTGGAACTGGCTGGTGAGCGCCCTCGCCTCCGGCGCCACCCTGGTGCTCTACGATGGTTCCCCCTTCTACCCGGATGGCAACGTGCTGTGGGATCTCGCACGGGACGAAGAGGTCACCCTGTTCGGCACCTCGGCCAAGTATCTCGATGCGCTGCACAAACAGGGTTATGCCCCCGTCAATACCCACGACCTGCCTGCCTTGCGCCTCATCTGCAGCACCGGATCCGTGCTGTCGCCGGAGGGGTTTGACTACGTTTACCAGCAGATAAAGCAGAATGTGCAGCTCAGCTCCATCTCTGGTGGCACCGACATCTGCTCCTGCTTCGTCATCGGCAACCCCTTGAGCCCCGTCTATCGCGGCGAGAGCCAGGGGCGCGGCCTCGGTCTCGCGGTGCAGGTATTCAACGAGGCGGGCCAGCCGGTGCTGGGTGAAAAGGGCGAACTGGTCTGCACCAAGCCGTTCCCGGCCCAGCCCATCTACTTCTGGGGGGACGAAAACGGCGACAAGTACCACGCCGCCTACTTCGAGCGGTTCGACAACATCTGGTGCCACGGGGACTGGATCGAGCTGACCCCGACTGGCGGCATCCTGTTCTACGGCCGCTCCGACGCGACCCTCAACCCGGGCGGCGTGCGCATCGGCACCAGCGAGATCTACCGCTATGTGGAACAACTCGACGAGGTGGAAGAGAGCATCGTCATCGGCCAGCAATGGAAACAGGACGAGCGGGTGGTGCTGTTCGTCAAGCTCAAGGCGGGTTGCAAGCTGGACAACGGGCTGCGTGAGCGGATTTGCCAGCAGATCAAGCGACACTGCACCGCCCGTCATGTGCCTGCCCGCATCCTGCAGGTGGATGCCATCCCCCGCACCAAGTCCGGCAAGATAGTGGAGCTGGCGGTGCGGGAAGTGGTGCACAACCGCCCCGTCAACAACACCCACGCCCTCGCCGATCCCGAGGTCTTGAACCAGTATCGCAATCGGCCGGAACTGGCTAGCTGATACCACGCTCATCTCCATCGGAGGCGCCGCAAGGCGCCTCTTTTTTGCCCGTTTTGTGATGAAGAGCTTTTACTCGACAACTGTTAAACAAATGTTTTAAATAGGTGTTGAAAATGTCTCCTTTTGGATCAATAGTGAGCCTCGCCCCCTGCTGGGGATAAAGGAGCACCATTCCCCACAGAGTGGGAACAAGGAGACACTCTCATGATCTACCAAGGCGAAACCCTGACGGTCAGCTACCTCGAAGACGGCATTGCCGAGCTGAGGTTCGATGCCCCGGGTTCAGTCAACAAGCTGGATCGCGCTACCCTGCTCTCCCTGAGCGAAGCGATCGCCGCATTACAGCAACAAGCCGATTTGAAGGGTCTGATCCTCACCTCCGGCAAAGACGCTTTCATCGTCGGCGCCGACATCACCGAATTCCTGGAACTGTTCGATCTGCCGCAAGAAGACCTGCTCGGCTGGCTGAAGAAGGCCAACGACATCTTCAGCGCCATCGAAGATCTGCCGGTGCCCACCCTCTCCGCCATCAAGGGCCATGCTCTGGGCGGCGGCTGCGAGACCATTCTCTCCACCGATTTCCGGTTGGCTGACACCAGCGCCAAGATTGGCCTGCCCGAGACCAAGCTCGGCATCATGCCCGGCTTTGGCGGCACTGTCCGTCTGCCGCGGGTGATCGGTGCCGACAACGCGCTGGAGTGGATCACCACCGGCAAGGATTACCGTGCCGATGACGCCCTCAAGGTGGGTGCCATCGATGCCGTGGTCGCCCCCGACGCGCTGCAGAGCGCCGCCGTGCAGATGATCAAGGACGCGATCAAAGGCAAGCTGGACTGGCAGGGCCGCCGCGCCGCCAAGAAGGCCCCGCTGCGCCTCTCCAAACTGGAAGCCATGATGAGCTTCACCACCGCCGCTGGTATGGTTGCCGCCGTGGCGGGCAAACACTATCCGGCCCCCATGGCCGCCGTGAAGACGGTGGAAGCCGCCGCCGGCATGGGCCGTGACGAAGCGCTGGCCGCCGAGGCCGCCACCTTCATCAAATTGGCGAAAACCGACGTGGCCAAGGCGCTGGTCGGGATCTTCCTCAACGATCAGCACATCAAGGCGCTGGCCAAGAAGGCTGCCAAGCAGGCAAACAAGGCCACCGGCCATGCCGCCGTACTGGGTGCCGGCATCATGGGGGGCGGCATCGCCTACCAGTCCGCCAGCAAGGGCATCCCGGCGGTGATGAAGGACATCAACGAGAAGGCGCTAGCACTTGGCATGAATGAGGCCACCAAGCTGCTCAACGGCCAGCTCGAGCGCGGTCGCATCGACGGCATCAAGATGGGCCAGGTGCTCTCCGCCATCACGCCGACCCTGAGCTATGACAACGTCAAGCATGTGGACGTGGTGGTCGAGGCCGTGGTCGAGAACCCGAAAGTGAAGGCGGCCGTGCTGAGTGAAGTGGAAGGGATCATCGGCGAAGACGCCGTGCTCGCCAGCAACACCTCCACCATCCCCATCTCCCTGCTGGCCAAGGGACTGAAGCGCCCCGAGAATTTCTGCGGCATGCACTTCTTCAACCCGGTGCACCGCATGCCACTGGTGGAGATCATCCGCGGCGAGCAAACTTCCGATGAAACCATCAACCGCGTGGTGGCCTACGCCGCCGCCATGGGCAAGTCCCCGGTGGTGGTCAACGACTGCCCCGGCTTCTTCGTGAACCGCGTGCTGTTCCCTTACTTCTTCGGCTTCAACAAGCTGGTCGCCGATGGCGCCGACTTCGCCGCCGTCGACAAGGTGATGGAGAAGGAGTTCGGCTGGCCCATGGGCCCTGCCTACCTGCTGGATGTGGTCGGCATCGACACCGGGCACCACGCCGGTGACGTGATGGCGCAAGGCTTCCCGGCGCGCATGAGCAAGGAAGGTCGTACCGCCATCGACGTAATGTATGACGCCAGCCGCTTCGGTCAGAAGAACGGCAAGGGCTTCTACGCCTACGAGCAGGACAAGAAGGGCAAGCCGAAGAAGGTGGCCGACGCAGCCAGCTACGAGCTGCTGGCCCCCATCGCCAAGCCGAAGCAGGATTTCGACAAGGAGGCCATCATCGCCCGCATGATGATCCCGATGATCAACGAGGTGGTGCTCTGCCTGGAAGAGGGCATAGTCGCCACGCCAGCCGAAGCCGACATCGCACTGGTCTACGGCCTGGGCTTCCCTCCCTTCCGCGGCGGCGTGTTCCGCTATCTGGACACTATCGGTCTGGATCGCTACGTGGCCATGGCCGACCAGTATGCCGACCTGGGCCCGCTCTACCGCGTCAGCGACAAGCTGCGCGAGATGGCTGCCCAGGGCAACACCTTCTACTGATTGCGGAAAGGAGATCCATTCATGAAAGACGTAGTCATTGTCGACTGTATCCGGACCCCGATGGGCCGGTCCAAGGGCGGCGCCTTCCGCAACGTGCGTGCAGAAGACTTGTCCGCGCACCTGATGAAATCCATCCTGCTGCGCAACCCCAACCTCGACCCGAACGAGATCGAGGATATCTACTGGGGCTGCGTGCAGCAGACCCTGGAGCAGGGCTTCAACATCGCCCGCAACGCCGCACTGCTGGCCGGCATTCCCAAGCAGGTGGGGGCGGTCACCGTCAACCGCCTGTGCGGCTCAAGCATGCAGGCGCTGCACGATGCCTCCCGTGCCATTCAGGTAGGTGATGGGGATATCTTCATCATCGGCGGCGTCGAGCACATGGGTCACGTGCCGATGAGCCACGGGGTGGACTTCCACCCCGGCATGGCCAAGTCGGTGGCGAAAGCCTCCGGCATGATGGGGCTGACCGCCGAGATGCTCGGCAAGCTGCACGGCATCAGCCGTCAACAGCAGGACGAGTTTGCCGCTCGCTCCCACCGCCGCGCTCACGCCGCCACCGTGGAAGGGCGTTTTGCCAAGGAGATCGTCGGGCTGGAAGGGCACGACGCCAGCGGCGCCCGCTTCTTCTACGACTACGACGAGGTGATCCGCCCGGAGACCACGGTCGATGGCTTAAGCCAGCTGCGCCCGGTGTTCGACCCGGTCAACGGCACCGTCACCGCCGGCACCTCCTCGGCCCTGTCCGATGGCGCCGCCGCCATGCTGGTGATGAGTGCGGATCGCGCCAAGGCCCTCGGCCTCACGCCCCGCGCCAGGGTGCGCGCCATGGCCATCGCCGGCTGTGACGCCGCCATCATGGGTTACGGCCCGGTGCCGGCCACCCAGAAAGCGCTCAAGCGGGCCGGGCTGACCATCGGCGACATCGACCTCTTCGAGCTGAACGAGGCGTTTGCCGCCCAGTCCCTGCCCTGCGTGAAGGATCTGGGTCTGCAGGATCTGGTGGACGAGAAGGTAAACCTGAACGGTGGCGCCATCGCCCTGGGTCACCCGCTCGGCTGCTCCGGTGCCCGCATCTCCACCACCCTGATCAACCTGATGGAAGAGAAGGACGCCACCCTGGGAGTCGCCACCATGTGCATCGGCCTGGGTCAGGGCATCGCCACCGTGTTCGAACGGGTGTAAGTGAATCACTCCTGACCGCTCACCGGTCAGGGACGCCGCCTCGGGGCGGCAACAACAGACAGAAGGCGGCCCTGCTTCCCGGCACAGCGGCCCCATCACGAATACCGGGTCGGCCTGCCGACCCTGCTGTCGAGTCTGTGGAACGCGCCACACGGGGTGCGCTCCTGCCGTCGGAATCTGCGTGTTGGCCGGCCCGTTTGGGTCGGCCTTTTTTATTCTTTTCCCGCGATCGGGGCCAATCCTGAGGCTATATTGCCCATAACTTCACATTAGAGGGGGGGCTTGCTTGCTTTTTGCTCCCCCGACAGGTTCAATCTGCACAAAAAAATGGGTGGATGCACATACATATGTCAACGAGCAAACAACTGCTTATCGTCGACGACGATCGGGAGATCCGCGAGCTGCTCAACGAGTACCTGACCCGGGCTGGTTTCGAGGTACTGACCGCGGCCGAAGGGAACGAGATGCGCCAACAACTGGCCCAGCACAGCCCGGACCTCATCATTCTGGACATCATGATGCCCGGCGACGACGGCTTTACCCTCTGCCAGCAGATCCGCCGCGACTCCCAGGTACCCATCATCATGCTGACCGCCGCCTCCGACGAAGCGGATCGGGTGATCGGTCTGGAACTTGGCGCCGACGACTACATCGCCAAGCCGTTCAGCCCGCGCGAACTGCAGGCCCGCATCAAGGCGCTGCTGCGCCGCGCCGAATTCCGCCAGCCGGAGAAAGAAAAGGAACCGAGCCGTCGGCTGCGCTTCGCCGAGTGGACCCTGGACACCCTGAGCCACCAGCTGACCCACGAAGATGGCAGTCTGCTGGATCTCTCCGGCAGCGATGCCCTGCTGCTCGGCATGTTCCTGCAGCAGCCCGGCGTGGTGCTGGACCGGGATACCATCTCGGACGCCACCCGCGGTCGCGAGAGCCTGCCCATGGAACGCGGCATCGATGTGCAGATCAGCCGCCTGCGCCAGAAGCTGGGTGACAACGGCAAGAGCCCGCGCATCATCAAGACCATTCGCGGCAGCGGCTACATGCTGATCGCCGAAGTCCACGAGATCCCGTAACAGACAGACGCTACGGCGAGACCTTGAACGGGCAGAAGAGAGACCCATCACGGGGCAACGGCAAGGCACAGAGGTAAGCACCCCATGCTGATCGACAAGAGACACACGCTGCCATGACGGGGCAGAAGTTCTGGCGGGCCCTGGTGCCCCGCTCCCTGCTGTCGCGGATGCTGCTGCTGTTGCTGCTCGCCATCCTGCTCTCCCAGACCATCCTCACCGGCATCTGGATGCAGCAGATCCAGAAGCGGGAGCTGGAGGGCATGCTCAGCACCACCCGCAACCTGGCGCTGTCGGCGGCTTCCACCGTCAACTTCTTCAAGTCCCTGCCCCTGCAATACCGCCACATTGCCCTGGATCAGCTGCGCAACATGGGCGGCAGCCGCTTCTTCGTCTCCCTGAACGAGGAAGAGATCCACATCAGCGCCATCCCCGACAGCGAGCGCAAGACGCTGGTGCTCAAAGAGGTGCAGGAGGTGCTCAGCCGCAAACTCTCCGACGCCATGGCGATCAAGGTGGACTTCTCCCGCCCCGAGGAGCTGCACGTCTTCAACAACGACACCCTGCTGGCGGATCTCCCCTCCTCCTGGGCCCGCTACACCCTGTCCCTGGAGCCCATCAATCCGCCGGTGCTGGTGACCCAGATCGAGATAGAACCGGGGGAGTGGCTCTATCTGGCGGCCCTGCTGCCCGCCCCCTACATGACGCTGGATGACACCGTGATGCCAAGCAATCAGGTGCGTTTCATCGCCCTGATGACGGTCTTCCTCTGCTTCTTCACCTTCATGCTGGTGCGCTGGCAGACCCGCCCCCTGCGTCGCCTCGCCAAGGCAGCGGTCAACCTCGGCAAGGACATCGACCAGCCGTCCCTCAAAGAGGAGGGTGCCTCCGAAATCGTGGCGGCGACCCGCGCCTTCAACATCATGCAGCAGCGCATTCGCCGCTTCATCGACGATCGGGAGCGCCTCTTCAGCTCCATCTCCCACGACCTCAAGACCCCCATCACCCGGCTGCGACTGCGGGTCGAACTGCTGGACGACGAGGTGCAGATCGCCAAGTTCAACAAGGACCTGGACGAGCTGGAGCTGATGGTCAAAGGGGCGCTGCAGACGGTCAAAGAGACGGACATTCACGAGAACCTTGAGCAGATCGACGTCAACGCCCTGCTGGAGCAGATGGCGGAGGCCATGAACCTGCACGAGGATCTGCTCACCATCGAGGGGCACTGCAAGTGGCCCTATCGCGGCAAGCTGCTGGCCCTCAAGCGCTGCATCGGCAACCTGGTGGACAACGGCATCAAGTACGGCCAGAAGGTGCGCATCATCATCATGGATGACGAGGAGATGTTGATCCTCTTCATCATGGACGAGGGGCCCGGTCTGCCGGACGATCAGTTCGAGCGCATCTTCGAGCCCTACTACCGCCTCAGCACCGATGCCGCCGGCACCGGGCTGGGCCTTGGCATCGCCCGCAACATAGCCCACGCCCACGGCGGCGACCTGGTGCTGGAAAATCGCCCCCAGGGCGGCCTGCAGGCCACCCTCTCCCTACCAAGGCAGTAATGTATGAAGTGGTTGTCTTTTTCTGTCATCGCCCTGCTCTCCCTGCCCGTTTGTGCCTCCCAGGTGGAGGTATTGCACTGGTGGACCTCCGGCGGCGAGGCCAGGGCCGTGGAAGTGCTCAAGTCCGAGTGGGCCGAACAGGGCAACCAGTGGAACGACTTCGCGGTACAGGGGGGGGGCGGCAAGAGCGCCATGACGGTGCTCAAGAGCCGGGCCCTGGCGGCAAACCCGCCGGAGGCAGCCCACCTCAAGGGGTTCGAGCTGCACGAGTGGGGCAGCCTGGGCTTTCTGCGCGACCTCACCCCCATGGCCGAGCACCTCGGCTGGTACCCTCAGCTGCCCCCCATGGTGCGCGATACCCTCAGCCAGAACGGCGCCCTGATGGCGGTCCCCACCGGCATCCACCGGGTCAACTGGCTGTGGCTCAACCGCAAGGTATTCGAGCGACAGGGGCTCAAGCCCCCCACCGACTGGGCCCAGTTCGTGGCGGTGGCGGACAAGCTCAAGGAGCAGGGCATCACCCCCCTCGCCATCGGCAATGAACCCTGGCAGATCGCGGTGCTGTTCGAAACGGTGGCCCTCGGCGAAGGGGGCAAGACCTTCTATCGCAAGGCCTTCCTCGAACAGGACAGCGCCACCCTGACCGGCCCCGACATGGTGCGGGTGCTGACCCGCTTCCAGCAGTTGCGCGCTTATGTGCCCGAGAAATACGCCGGCCTGAAATGGCACCAGGCCACCAACCTGCTGGAGAGCGGCGGCGCCGCCATGCAGGTGATGGGGGACTGGGTGAAAGGCGAGCTGAGTGCAGGCAACTACCGCCCCGGCGAGGATATCGAGTGCCTGCCAAGCCCGGGCAGCCAGGGGTTGTTCAGCTACAACCTCGACTCCATCGCCATGTTCAAGCAGCGGGATCCCGCCCAGTTGCAGGCCCAGGGCGAGCTGGCCAGGCTGTTGATGACGCCGCGCTTTCAGGAGGAGTTCAACCGGGTGAAGGGCTCCATCCCGGCGCTCATCAAGCCGGACATGAGCAAGTTCGATCGCTGCGCCATCCGCTCCTATCAGGATTTCCTCCACGCCGAGCAACAGGACAACCTGCTGCCCAGCATGGCGGAGGGGATGGCGGTGCCCACCAACATGCGCCAGGGGATCATGGATGTGCTGAGCAGCTTCTTCAACGACGCCAGGGCCAACCCCGAGCAGACGGCGCAGCAGCTGGAACGCGCCATGCGCTCGACCCGTTCCGGCGCGGAGCAGAAATGACAAAGGCGGACATCGTCCGCCTTTGAGTGCCAAGAGCCAGGCTCTCAGGAGGGATCGTTCTCGTCCTCATCCTCGTCGTAGTAGTCGCTGAGCTCGATCCAGAGCCCCAGCCCTATCATCACCATGGAGCCGAACCAGGTACCGGTATTACCTATCGGGCTGCCCAGCACTATCATGGCGAACGACAAGAACCCCATGCCTGCGTAGGCTTGCAATCTGCCGTAGGAGACCTGCATATTCACACCTCCTTGTTGAATATGGTTCAATTTTTATATTACTCATCGAGCGAAGCCTGGGTAGAGCCGGTTCACATTTTGGTAGCATATGCTGCATAACTGCCCCGTGGTTTGATTATTTTTTCGCCGTGAGTATCATTGCTGGCCGAATTGGTTGAAGGTTGATTATTGATGAGTGCTTTATTCTGCGGCGCAACGCACGAGTTGGACGCAATCGGGCTTCGTTGCCCCGAGCCCGTGACGATGGCGCGCAAGAAGGTGCGGCTGAAGGTTGATTATTCATGAGTACTGTATTCTGCAATGCGACCCACGAGCTGGACGCAATTGGGCTTCGTTGCCCCGAACCCGTGACGATAGCGCGCAAGAAGGTGCGGCTGAAGGTTGATTATTCATGAGTACTGAATTCTGCAATGCGACCCACGAGCTGGACGCAATCGGGCTTCGTTGCCCCGAACCCGTGATGATGGTTCGCAAGAAAGTGCGGCTGATGGCGGATGGGGAGACCCTGCTGGTCAGCGCCGACGACCCCTCCACCACCCGCGACATTCCCAGCTTCTGCCGCTTCATGGACCATACCCTGGTCGCCAGCGAGACTGAGCAGGCCCCTTACCGCTACCTGATCCGCAAGGGTCAATAACCCCGTACCGGAGCAAACATGACAACCATTACCCGTATCGGGACCACCCAGCGCTGGTCTGATGTGGTCATCCACAACGGCACCCTCTACGTGGTGGAAGTGCCCGCCACCGAGACCGCCGACATCCACCAGCAGACCCGTGAAGTGCTGGAAAGCCTGCAGCGTCTGCTGGAAGCCAACGGCTCCGGCGTCGACAGGATCCTGATGGCCAACATCTATCTCAAGGACATTGAAGACATCGCCGCCTTCAACGCGCAGTGGGATGCCTGGATCCCGGCGGGCACAGCGCCGGTCCGTGCCTGCGTACAAGCCCGCCTCGCTCACGAAGGCTACAAGGTGGAAGTGCAGCTGACTGCAGCCGTCTAAAGCCCGCAACGCCTAATAACAAAAGGCCCCGCCATCGCTGGCGGGGCCTTTTTCATGGCATCGAACCGGACCTCTTAGGCGGTCGGGGTCAGGGTGATGGTCACCCGACGGTTCTGGGCCTTGCCTTCGGCGGTGCTGTTGCTGGCCACCGGCTGATCCGGACCCACACCGCTGATGGCGATGCGGCTGCCGGACACGCCCTGGCCGATCAGCTGGGCGGCGACGGCATCGGCGCGATCCCGGGAGAGCTTCATGTTCAGCTCGCGGGAGCCGGTGCTGTCGGTGTGGCCGACCACGTTCAGACGGGTCTTGTCGAACTCGGCAACCACCAGGGCCACGCCGGACAGAGTGTTGGCACCGGCGGCTTTCAGCTGGGCGCTGGAGCTGTCGAAGGTGACGTTGTTCGGCATGTTGAGGATCAGCTGATCACCGTTGCGGGTCACGCTGACGCCGGTGCCTTGCAGCTTCTCGCGCAGCTTGGCTTCCTGCACATCCATGTAGTAACCGATACCGCCACCCAGGGCCGCACCGGCGGCGACGCCAGTCAGGATGCCCTTTTTGCGGTCGCCCTTGCTGGAGGAGAGCGCCCCCACGGCTGCGCCGGTCGCCGCACCCGCCAACGCGCCCCAGGCGCCCTTGGAGGTCTGGGATTCACCGGTATAGGGGTTGGTGGTACAGCCAGTGATGGCGACGGTCAGGGCAAGTGCAGGAACCAGTTTCTTGAAATGCATGAAAAAACCTCTGAAAAAGAACGACTCTAGCCGATGGCCGCGCATTCTAACCCAGAGAGGCGCCAGAGTGTGACGCGCGCATTGCGAAGATGGGCAGGGGGCAACACGCCCCCCTGCCCCTAGCGACTTACCCGGTGCAGGCCGTCTTCGGACGGGCCCGCATCAATATTTGATATCCCGGGCCTTGTCTCGCCCCTCCTGCTTGTTGTCACGATGCTCCTGGCGGCAGTCGGCATTGCCCACCACCCCCTCACGACACTCCTGTTTCGCGTCACGGGACTCCTGACGGGTATCCTGACGCACATCGCGGGCGTCACGGCGCTCCTGGGCCTGCTTGGTGGCCTGTGCAGGCAGGGCGGCCAGCAAGGCGGTGGCGGCAAGCAGCGCCAATACGGACTTCTTCATGATGGCTCCTTCGCCAGACAACCTGAACCGGTCCGGCGTCTTTCAATGATAGGGGAGGGGCAAGATCCCGGTAGCGCAGACTCGGCCCTCGGGGGCGTCGTCTGTGCAACCTCGGACCTTCTTGCACAGGGCCGGCTTCCCCTCATGTTTGCCCTGACGAGCAACGTCATCCCCAGAGTGCAGCCGATCAGGCCGGGGAAGAGAGGGCGAACGGCGCTCAGTGACACGGGACTCCCTCGTGATGACGATCCCGATGGTGAACCCGTGTGACTGTATCCCGGCTGTACCAAGGGGCGAAAAGGCCCCTGGCCCGGTGCAACGGCAACATGCTCCATGGGTCTGGCGCGATGGAGCCCCCCCATATGCGGGTTGTCTCATAAGAGCCCATGACCCCAGAGTGGGTGACATTTCTCACGGAGCCATGACCATGTCGTCCCTTTCCCGCCCCGCGCTGCTCATCATCGACATCCAGGTGGGCCTCCTTCACGGCCCGGAAGCCCCCCATGCCGGGGCCGAGACCCTGGCCAACATCAATCGCCTGAGCCAGGCGGCCCGCAGTGCCGCTCTCCCTGTGCTGGCGGTGCGCCACACGGGCCCGGCCGGCAGCCCCATCGCCGCCGGCAGTCCGTTCTGGCAGCTTGCGCCTGAGCTGGTCGTCGGCGAGGCCGATCGGGTGTTCGACAAGCAGCGCCCCAGCGCCTTCCATGGCACCGGTCTTGATGGCTGGCTGAAAGAGGACGGCGTGCAGACCCTGATCGTCACCGGCATGAAGACCCAGTACTGCATCGACACAACCTGCCGGGCGGCGGCAGATCTCGGCTACACCGTAGTGCTGGTGAGCGATGCCCACACCTGCATGGACACGCCGCAACTGACCGCCCCCCAGATCATCGCCCATCACAACGCCACCCTGGCCGGCCCCTTCGTGCGGCTGATGAGCAGCCACGAGGTGTGCGAGGCGCTCGACCGCACCCTTGAGCCCTGCTGATTCAGAGCAAAAAAAGAAGGGAGGCTTGAGCCTCCCTTCTTCGTGCATTTCCCCTTCACGTCGCCGCTGCTTGCTGGCACTCGGCGTGGCAGGGGCAGGTCACCAGATGATCGTTCACCATGCCCACCGCCTGCATGAAGGCATAGCAGATGGTGCTGCCGACGAAGGTGAAGCCGCGCTTCTTGAGGGCCTTGGACATGGCATCCGACTCCGGCGAGGTCGCCGGAATGTCGCCGTTGCCCTGACGCTGGTTGACGATGGGGGCGCCGCCCACGAAGCCCCACAGATAATCGACGAAGTCGATGCCTTCCGCCTCCAGCGCCAGATAGGCGCGGGCGTTTTTGATGATCGACTGCACCTTGAGCCGGTTGCGAATGATGCCGGTATCCTGCATCAGCCGTTCCACATCCTGGTCGTCGAACTGCACGATGCGCACCGGATCAAAATCCGCATAGGCGCGATGGTAGCTCTCGGTGCGCTTGAGGATGGTGATCCACGACAGCCCCGCCTGTTGACCATCGAGGCAGAGCTTGGCAAACAACTCGCGGGCGTCATACACCGGCCTGCCCCACTGCTTGTCATGGTATTCGATGTATTCCGGGTCTCTGGTCACCCAGGCGCAGCGCAGTTCCATTTCCTCTCCCCTGTTTTTCATCGGCCATCGGCAGGCCGCTTGCGTCGGCGACATCATAGGGCAAGCGGCAACATAGCCCCACTAATCCCCTGTAATTTCGCCTATTATCCGACCATGCCAGACGGTATACTCCCTCGGTTCACATTCAGCAAATCTTGCTCTGATTTCATTTCGCGCGAAAAACACTATGCAAAAATTCGATGTCAAAACCTTTCAGGGCCTGATCCTGCAGTTGCAGGACTATTGGTCCCGCCAGGGCTGTACCATCATTCAGCCGCTGGATATGGAAGTGGGTGCCGGTACCTCCCACCCCATGACCTGCCTGCGCGCCCTGGGCCCGGAGCCCATCGCCTGCGCCTACGTACAACCGTCCCGCCGTCCGACTGACGGCCGCTACGGTGAAAACCCGAACCGCCTGCAGCACTACTACCAGTTCCAGGTGATCATCAAGCCCTCCCCCGACAACATTCAGGAACTCTATCTGGGCTCCCTGAAAGAGTTAGGTCTGGATCCCGAGATCCACGACATCCGCTTCGTGGAAGACAACTGGGAAAACCCGACGCTGGGTGCCTGGGGTCTGGGCTGGGAAGTGTGGCTGAACGGCATGGAAGTGACCCAGTTCACCTACTTCCAGCAGGTTGGCGGCCTCGAATGCAAGCCGGTCACCGGCGAGATCACCTACGGTCTCGAGCGTCTGGCCATGTACATCCAGGGCGTCGACAGCGTCTACGACCTGGTCTGGTCTGACGGCCCCCTGGGCAAGACCACCTACGGCGACGTGTTCCACCAGAACGAAGTGGAGCAATCCACCTACAACTTCGAACACGCCGATGTGGAGTTCCTGTTCCACTGCTTCGAGCAGTACGAGAAGGAAGCCCAGAACCTGCTGGCACTGGAAAAACCGCTGCCGCTGCCTGCCTACGAGCGCATCCTCAAAGCCGCTCACTCCTTCAACCTGCTGGATGCCCGCAAGGCCATCTCGGTCACCGAGCGTCAGCGCTACATCCTGCGCATTCGCACCCTGACCAAGGCCGTGGCAGAGGCATACTACGCCTCCCGCGAAGCGCTGGGCTTCCCTATGTGTCAGCGCAGTGAGAACAAGCAAGGTTAAGGAACGGACATGGCACAACATACATTTCTGGTAGAGATCGGTACTGCTGAGCTGCCGCCCAAAGCCCTGCGCTCCCTGGCCGAAGCCTTTGCCGACAACTTCAAAGCCGAACTGACCAAGGCCGATCTGGCCTTCGGCGACGTCGAGTGGTTTGCTTCACCGCGCCGTCTGGCGCTGAAGGTAAGCGAGCTGGCTGGCGAACAGCCGAGCAAGAGCGTCGAGAAGCGCGGCCCGGCCGTGGCCCAGGCGTTCGATGCCGAAGGCAAGCCGACCAAGGCTGCCGAAGGCTGGGCCCGTGGCAACGGCATCACCGTTGAGCAGGCCGAGCGTCTGGTCACCGACAAGGGCGAGTGGCTGGTTCACACCGCCAAGGTTGAAGGTCGTCCGGCCAAAGAATTGCTGGGCGAGCTGGTTAGCCAAGCACTGGCCAAGCTGCCGATCCCGAAAATGATGCGCTGGGGCGACAAGACCATCCAGTTCGTGCGTCCGGTCTTCACCGTGACCCTGCTGCTGGATGGGGATCTGGTGCCCGCCCACATTCTGGGTATCGACTCTGCCCGCACCATCCGCGGCCACCGCTTTATGGGCGAGAGCGAGTTCACCATCGACAACGCCAGCCAGTACCCGCAGATCCTGCAGGAGCGCGGCATGGTGATTGCCGACTTCATGGCGCGCAAGGCCAAGATCAAGGCTGACGTCGAAGCGGCCGCTGCCGCCTTCGGTGGCGTGGCCGATCTGGACGACGCCCTGCTGGAAGAAGTGACCGCACTGGTCGAGTGGCCGGTGGTGCTGACCGCCAACTTCGAAGAGAAGTTCCTGGCCGTGCCGGCTGAAGCGCTGGTGCACACCATGAAGGGTGACCAGAAGTACTTCCCGGTCTACGACAAGAACGGCAAGCTGCTGCCGAAGTTCATCTTCGTCACCAACATCGAGTCCAAAGACCCGAGCCAGATCATCAGCGGCAACGAGAAAGTGGTTCGCCCCCGTCTCTCTGACGCCGAGTTCTTCTTCAAGACCGACCTCAAGCAGACCCTGGCCTCCCGCCTGCCGCGCCTTGAAACCGTGCTGTTCCAGCAACAGCTCGGCACCGTCAAGGCCAAGGTCGAGCGCATCGAGACCGTTGCCGGCTTTATCGCCGAGCGCATCAGTGGTGGCGATAGTGCCGACGTGGCTCAGGCCAAGCGTGCCGGTCTGCTCTCCAAGTGTGACCTGATGACCAACATGGTCGGCGAGTTCACCGACACCCAGGGTGTCATGGGGATGCACTACGCCCGTCACGATGGCGAAGACGAAGCGGTTGCCGTGGCCCTCAACGAGCAGTACATGCCGCGCTTTGCCGGTGATGCCCTGCCGTCCGGTCTGGTTGCCTGCGCCGTCGCGCTGGCCGACAAGTTCGACACCCTGGCCGGTATCTTCGGCATCGGCATGCTGCCTAAAGGCGACAAGGATCCCTTCGCCCTGCGCCGCGCCGCCATCGGTGCCCTGCGCATCATGACCGAGAAGCAGCTGGATCTGGATCTGGTTGAACTGGTGGAAGAGGCGGTACGCGTCTACGGCGACAAGCTGACCAACAAGACCGTCGTCACCGACGTGGTCGACTTTATGCTGGGTCGCTTCCGCGCCGCCTATCAGGACGAAGGCATCGGTGCCGACGTGGTGCTGGCCGTACTGGCCCGCCGCCCGACCCGTCCGCTCGACTTCGATCGTCGCGTCAAGGCCGTCAGCCACTTCCGCACGCTGGATGCCGCCCTGGCACTGGCTGCCGCCAACAAGCGCGTGAGCAACATTCTGGCCAAGGTCGAGGTTCCACTGCCCACTACCGTCAAACCGGAACTGCTGGTCGATGCCGCCGAGAAGGCGCTGGCCACCCAGGTTGCCGAACTGCAAGCCGAACTGGCCCCGCTGTTCGCCGCCGGTGACTATCAGGCTGCCCTCACCCGTCTGGCCGCCCTGCGCGAGCCGGTCGACACCTTCTTCAACGAGGTGATGGTGATGGCCGACGACGAAGCCCTCAAGGCCAACCGTCTGGCGCTGCTGAACAACCTGCGCAACCTGTTCCTGCAAGTAGCGGATATCTCCCTGCTGCAGTGATGTTGGTTGGGTGAGTGATATAAAAAACGGCGCCGTTAAGGCGCCGTTTTGTTAGCAATAATAATTCAAAATGGAATTTCATCATTTAACCTCTCAACCTCTACAAAATATATTATCTGAGATGCTGCAACACCGAGAATATATTCAGCCACCTCTAATGTAGCAACGCCACCTTCTGCTCCACCATGCCCCACTCCATTTCCACCGCTGCGATAGGCATAAATCCCTTCTATTGTTTTTACCAATGCTTTGGGTATTTCATAGTCATTAGTTTTCAAAAACCATTTTGCCAAGTCACCTAAAGTTGCAGCTTTAGATGCGGGAAATAATGCTTTCCCGGCTGCCTCGACTGCACAAACAGCCTCTTTCACGCAATTCTCATAATCAGGAGCAGTAGGATTTCTGAAAAAATTAAGAGCTTTTGTATAGTGTTTTCTTGACTCATTTAACCTACTATCACCCATGACAACATGTGCTCTAGTTACTTTATCTTCGGTATGCCTGCGACCGCGGCGTCTCACAACACCATCAGAAAACTCAAATGCCAAATTCTCCTCAAGAATAAGACGTTCAATTTCACTTGCTATATATATTTGAACATCTCTTTTCTCTTTGACTAACTCTATATTTACATAACCCTGAAAAACATCCTGAGCTAGGTACTCATATATTCTTTCACAAAAATCAAATGCCTTATCCCACGCCAAAGAAAATAAAAGTTCCTCTACGTCAGATTTTGCTTTCTCAATGTCTCTGACTAATGATCTGTCATATAAAACAGGTTGAACTCTAGATATCCTTTGCAACTCCTTAGCTATAGTTGGCCAGCTTGGTATATATCCTTTCTCTTCCAGATCGTAAAGCATATGAAGAACAGCCACCTTGGCACTATCGGGAAAAGAATTATCTATATGTTGATATGCCCCACGATTTCTAGCTGAAAATGGTGCTTTTGTTTCTGTCACAACAATCACCTTCCTATATTGCACGCTGAATATTAAGTCCATTCGTCTGACAACAGAATAATCTGTTTTATCATAAAGTTAACTCTTTTATGATTGGTTATTGACGCTCGTTGCTTGATTAGATGGTAAGAATCTGTAGGTTCGATTAGCCGTCAGGCGTAATCGGACGTTCGCGTAAATGAATTCACCCGCTATCACGGCCACCCATATTTCCACTCCGGCTGGCCGCCGCAGGCTCACAGGAACAACCGAAACAAAAGCATCTCGTTCGTCCGATTACGCTGCGCTAATCGAACCTACGGGGCGACGGAAGCCTACGGAGTATGCTGCTTGGTATTGATCGGTCATTGTCGAATCCATCATGGCCCCGACTTTGCCACACAATCCTCTACCCGATACCCGCCAGCCCCAAGGAATAACCTCTGCCGGCGAGAGAGGAGCTGTTATCCTTTGAGGCAATCTCTCGCGACCCCACGCCTTGAAAGGAACGTCATGGACATACCTGCCGCCCCGTCCTCCCCCCTCTGCCAGCAGTGTCATGAGCAGGTGGATCTCGACTTCGATTTCACCATGGCCTTCCAGCCCATCGTCGATTGCAGCCAGCGCACCCTCTTCGGCTATGAGGCCCTGGTGCGGGGGCTCAACAACGAGCCGGCGCAGAGCGTGATTGCCCGGGTCAACGACGGCAATCGCTACCGCTTCGACCAGCTGTGCCGGATCAAGGCCATCGCGCTGGCCGCCCGGCTCGATATGCGGGGCATGCTGAGCATCAACTTTCTGCCCAATGCGGTCTATCGCCCGGAGCGCTGCATCCGCACCACCCTGCAGGCGGCCCGCGAGCATCTCTTTCCCATCGAGCAGATCATGTTCGAGTTCACCGAGGTGGAACAGGTGCAGGACAACCGCCATATTCGCGGCATCGTGGATCACTATCAGGCCCTTGGCTTCAAGACGGCGATCGACGACTTTGGCGCCGGTTACTCGGGCCTGAGTCTGCTGGCCGATTTTCGCCCCGACATCATCAAACTCGACATGCACCTGCTGCGCGGCATCGACCAGGACCCGATCCGTCAGGCCATCGTTCGCCACTGTCTGGCGCTGTTTACGGAGTTGCAGATCACCCCGCTGGCGGAAGGGGTCGAGACCCGCGACGAGATGGCCTGCCTGCGGGAGATGGGCGTCAGCCTGATGCAGGGCTATCTGTTTGCCCGCCCCGGCTTCGAAACCCTGCCCGAAGTGGATTTCGCCAGCCTGTGAGCGGCGCTGGCCATCTCCCTTGGTTGGCGTTCATTCGGGCAAGGCGGGACGGGAGGCGGCCTGGAGGATGTCCACGGGCGGACGGCAGAAAGCGCTGGACCGGGCAACCCCCTGGGCTAGGATGGGACTGTCACCCTTTGCAACCACCGCTCTGACAGGGACACCATGGCGCAGGTTTCAGGATACCGCTTCTTCGCTCTTTCACTGCTCTTGCTGCTGGCCTTCCAGGTATGGGGGGCGCAAGGCAGGGGCAACATCACACTGGTGAGCTCCCTTGAAACCAGGGAGTCCCCCTATGGTCGCTGGCTCGATCTCATCTATCGGGATGCGTTCGCCCGCCTGGGCTATGACTTCCAGTACCAGGGCTACCCCGGGGGACGGGCCCCCCTGCTGGCAGAGCAGGGACAGGTCGATGGCGAGATCCACCGCGCCGCCAGCTACCAGCAGCAGACCCGCACCCTCCAGCGCGTGCCCGAGCCCCATTTCGCCGTCTCCTATCAAGCCTATGCCCACCAGCCCGGGATCCAGTTGCAGGGGTGGCACAGCCTGCAGGGCACCGGTTATCGGGTCGAGTTTCGCCGTGGCGCCAAGCTGCCGGAGATGATGCTGGGCAAGGTGGTGGCACCGGACCGGCTCTTTGCCATCGCCACCGCCGAGCAGGGGATGGGCAAGCTGCTCAAGGGGCGCAGTGACCTCTATGTGGAGCAGACCCTGATTGCCAGCCAGGCCCTGGCCGCCCTGACGCGCCAGGACCCGGGCTATGCCGGCATCTACTCCGCCGGGGTGATGGAGCTGGCCGATTCTTACGTCTATCTGCACGAACGGCATCAGGATCTGCTGGCCCCCCTTGCCGGCGTGATCCGGCAAATGAAGCAGGACGGCACGGTGGCGCGCTATGAGCAGCAGGCCATGGCGGCTGAGGGCACCAGCCAACCTTAACGTCCTCTTTTTCCGCAAGCCCTCCCGCGCCCTGACCATGCAGGAGACCCGGGGCGATCAATTCTGTCGCAGACTCATGGCCGCAGCGGGCACCCTGTTCGTCAACACCACGTTGACAAAAACGCCCCCTGTATCAGGGAACTCGCCATATAAAACCCCATCGACCTTGTGTTCATCTGGCTTGTGGCCAAAAGGCACCATGTCCGTCTGTGCATACCCCAAATCTTGCAACATCCCCCGCTCCGACCGCCCCATCATTTCGATGGAGTCGCGTCATCGTTCAGGCATATCTTCCCCTCGAGGCCCGTGCCAGGGCCCGATCACAGGAGCAATACATAATGAAAAAAGCAGTAACGGCCGCCTTGCTGGCCATGATGATGGCGGCCTCGGTTCAGGCGGCAGACAAGGTGACCACGGTGCCGGTGCACTTCGCCAAAGGCGCGCACAGCGCCAAGGTTGACGGCACCTTCTCCGGTTATGACACCATCAACTACACCCTGGGCGCCAAAGAAGGCCAGACCATGACGGTCGCCATCACCGGCAGCACCAATGCCAACTTCAACGTCTTCGCACCGGGCGCCATCCCGGGTCAGGCCGAGGCACTGGGCGGCGGCAACGTGGACACAAAATGGCAAGGCACCCTGCCCAAGTCGGGCAAGTACCTGATCCAGGTCTACCAGATGCGCGCCACCGCCCGTAAAGGCGCCAAGGTCCCCCACTCCCTGTCGGTCGGCATTCAGTAACCGACGCCAATATTGCCTGTGTGACAAGCAAGAAGGAGCCCATGAGGCTCCTTCTTTGTCATTGTGTGCTGGCACTGCGACCCGGGTAACGGCTCAGCCCTTGTAGGCGGGCAGCAGGTCCACCATGTTGAGCAGGTGGAAGGCGGCGGTCAGCACGCCGAACAGGATCACCAGGACGATCATGAAGAGGCCGCCGGGGGCGCGGAAGCCCTCGCCACCGTCTTCGCGCCGGGCCGCCCGCACCTTCCAGGCCAGCAGGGGCGGGATGATGCAGGTCCACAGGGTCGCTACGGCGCCCGCATAGCCGATGGCCACCAGGAAGCCGAACGGGAACAGCAAGGAGAGCACCAGGGGCGGCAGGAAGGTCACCGCCCAGGACTTGGCGCGGCCACCCCGGCTATTGTCGAACTTGAACAGATCCGCCAGGTAGTCGAACACCCCGAGCCCCACCCCGATGAAGGAGGAGAGGATGGCCGCCATGGAGAAGGCGTTGAGGGCGCTGGCCACCGCCTTGGACTCGATCACCGAACCGAGAGCCTTGAGCAGGGCATCCACGTTGCCCCCCTCTGCGATCACCGGGCCGAACTCGCTGCGGGGCAGGTTGCCAAAGACGCTCACCAGCCAGATGAGGTAAAACGCGAGCGCGATCAGGGTGCCCCCCAGAATGGCGCGGCTGGCGCGACGCTCTTCACCGTAGTAGGCGCGCATGGAGGAGACCGAATGGTGGTAGCCGAACGAGGTGAGCGCCACCGGCAGCATCACCAGGGCATAGGGGGCGTAGCTCACTTCGCTGCCCACCCGGTCGAGCAGCAGATCGAGGCGCACGTTCATCGACAGGCCCGAGATGCCGAAGGCAAAGCTCAGCCCCATCAGGATCACCAGCAACACCGAGATGCGGTCCACCGCCCGGGTGGAGTGCCACACCAGCAGGGAGAAGGCCAGGGTAAAGAGCACGGACGCCCACTGGCTGCCCATCCCCGTCATGCCGTCAATGATGAGACCGGCCGAGGTGATGTAGGCATAGAGCAGGATGCCGCCGACGAAATAAACGCTGAGATTGTTGAGGGCGTTGACCTTCTCCCCCAGCAGATCCCGGGTCACGGTATCGAAGGAGACGCGCAGAGGATAGCCCCGATAGGACTCCAGCAGCATCCAGCCGGAGACCGTCATCACCACCATGGTCAGTGCCACCGCGAGCATGGACCAGAGGGTCCAGGCGCCCGCCCCCGCACTCGGCAGCCCCAGCATGCCGGCCCCCACACAGACGCCGGCAATGATGCATGCCCCGCCCACCAACGATGGTTTCTGTTCCATTACTCCCCCAAACGGATTGTCGACTGGTCACGGCACACCGCCGTGCTTCTCCTGCGTTCGCCACTGCTGGCGCCGGGGGACTTTACCCTGCATGCCTTCGGGTATCAAATCCGGAGGGAAAATGGGGGGAAACGGGCCGGATCCTGCGCCCCATCCGTGGAATATGCTCGGGATGGGGCCAGGTTCAGCACACCAGGGTCAGCCGGTGTAGACGGGCAGCAGACCCGCCATGGCCATCAGGTGGAAGATGGCGGTAAGCACCCCGAAGACGATGACGGCCACCACCATGGGCTGGCCGCCGGGAGCCTTGAACCCCGCCTCGTCCGGGGCCAGCTCCCGGGACTTCTTCGCCAGCAGGGCCGGGATGATGCAGGCCCAGACGGTCGCCGCGGCCCCGGCATAGCCGATGGCCACCACGAAGCCGAACGGGAACATCAGGGAGAGCGCCAGGGGGGGCAGGAAGGTCACCGCCCAGGACTTGGTGCGACCGGCGCGGCTGTTGTCGAACCGGAACAGATCCGCCAGATAGTCGAACACCCCGAGCCCCACCCCGATGAAGGAGGAGAGGATGGCCGCCATGGAGAAGAGGTTGATGGCCTGGGAGACCTGCCTGGACTAGATCACCGAGGCCAGCGCCCCGAGCAGCACATCCACGTCGCCCCCCTTGGCGATGACGGGGCCGAAGGCGGGACGAGGCAGGTTGCCGAAGATGCTGAGCAGCCACAGCAGATAGAGCGCCAGGGCGATCAGGGTCCCCCCCAGGATCGCCTGCCTGGCTTTCTGCTCCTCGCCGTAGTAGGCGCGCATCGATGCCACCGAGTGGTGGTAGCCAAACGAGGTGAGCGCCACCGGCAACATGGCCAGGGCGTAAGGGGCGCGGCCCAGCTCCTCGGCAAAGGAGTTGAACAGCTTGGCGGTGTCGACCTTGCTGGCAAGCCCGGAGACCCCGAACACGAAGCTCAGCACCATAAAAACGATCAGGACGACCGAAATCCTGTCCACCGCCCGGGTCGAATGCCAGACAAACCAGGAGAACACCAGCACAAACAACACCGAGGCCAGCTGGCTATTGATGCCCAGCAGGCCGCCCAGGATGAGACCCGACGAGGTGATATAGGCATAGAGCAAAATGCCGCCCACGAAATAGACGGTGAGGTTGTTGAAGAGATTGATCCTGCGACCGAGCAGATCCTTGGTCACCGAGTTGAAGGAGGCAGTCAATGCGTAGGGTTTCAGGGCTTCCAGCAGCATCCAGCCTGAAACCGTCATGATGACCATGGTGAGAATGATGGCGAGGGTTGACCAGCTGGTCCAGGCCCCGGCTCCCGCGCTCGGCAGCCCCAGCATGCCGGCACCGACACAGACGCTGGCAATGATGCAGGCCCCTCCGATGACGGACGGTGTTGATGTCATGTGTGTCACTCCAAATCTTTCACAGAGCAGTGAAAAAAAAGGGCACAGAAAAATCTGTGCCCCTGACTCGTTATGCTTCTATCAATTTTTTCTGCGTCTTGCCGGCTGACGGGTCGTTATGCTCGACCTCTTTCAGTCTGGCGGTGAAGTGACGCAGCACGGCCGGCTCGTAAATGAAGTCCAGCCCCTTCACCCGGTGGGCGTTCTTCTTCACCTCGCCGAAGGCCTCGATGACAAAGTCCATGTGGGTCTGGGTATAGGTGGCACGGGGGATGGTCAGGCGCAGCAGCTCCGCCGGGCAGGGGTGCTGCTTGCCGGTGGCGGGGTCGCGCCCCAGCAGCAGGGAACCTATCTCCACCGCGCGGATGCCGGCGACCTTGTAGAGCTCGCAGGCCAGGGCGTGGGCCGGGAACTGATCCGCCGGGATGTGGGGCAGCAGCTTGCCCGCATCCACGAAGGCCGCATGGCCCCCTGCCTGCTGGCACACCACGCCGATGGCCTCCAGCCCGTCCACCAGGTACTGCACCTGGCCGATGCGATAGGCCAGCCAGTCCTGGCGCATGCCGTCCCGCAGGCCCACCGCCAGGCGCTCCATGGCGCCCCCTTCCAGGCCGCCATAGGTCGGGAAGCCTTCCTGCACCACGCACAAGGTGCGGCACTCGGTGTAGACGTCCAGCATGCTGTCATCCTTGAAGCACAGCAGCCCCCCCATCTGCACCATGGCATCCTTCTTCGCCGACATGGCGAGGCCGTCGGCGTACTTGTAGGACTCTCTGGTAATCTCCTCGATGGTCCAGTTCGCGTAGCCAGGCTCCCGCTGCTGGATGAAGTAGGCGTTCTCGGCGAAGCGGGCGGAGTCCATGATGACCGGGATGTCGTACTTTCTGGCGATCTCGTACACCGCCTTCAGGTTGGCAATGGAGACCGGCTGCCCCCCGGCGGAGTTGCAGGTGATGGTGCTGACGATGTAGGGCACGTTGGCGGGGCCCGCCTCCAGGATGGCCTCTTCCAGCTTCACCAGATCGAAGTTGCCCTTGAAGTCGGCGGTGACCGAGGTATCGAACGCCTCCCTGGTGTAGACGTTCTTCGCCACGCAGCAGTTGATCTGGGTGTGGCCCTGGGTGGTGTCGAAGAAGTAGTTGGAGAGGGCCACCATCTTCTTGCGATCCAGCCCCTTCTCCTGCTCCCGCTTCTTGATGAGCACGGGGATGTAAATCTGCTCGGCGCCGCGCCCCTGGTGAGTGGGGATGGTCAGGGAGTAGCCGAAGATCTCCTGCACCGCCTGTTGCAGGGCATAGTAGCTGCGGCTGCCGCTGTAGGCCTCGTCACCGCGCAGCATGGCGGCCTGCATGTCCTGGGTGATGGCGCCGGTGCCGCTGTCGGTCAGCAGGTCGATGAAGACGTCTTCGCTGTCCAGCAGGAAGGGGTTCATGCCCGCCCGGACAATGGCCTCTTCCCGATAGGCACGGGTGGTGCGTTTGACCGGCTCGATGACACGAATACGGAAGGGTTCGGGCAGATGCTTGAAGTTTTCCATAATATAAACACCCCAGATTTAAATATTCAGAATGAGTCTCTTCCCCCGCCGAAAATAGAATGTCCGGCAGGTGGGAAATATTGGTAAATAGGTGCACGACATCGCCTCGCCAGAATAAACAGGCGAAGACGGGTGCAGCTATTTCAGTTCAGGAATGGAGGCGGGCTCGTGACATGGCAGGCATGCCGCGCCGCCGCGGGGAATTACAGCGGGAAGAAGAACGCGATCTTATGGTCCAGGGTAAACCACTTGGGATAGCTGACCTTGATATTCATGTTGTTGCTCATCCAATTGATATTAACAACGCCAAATAACAGCACCCATTATGGTGGGGAGCGCTATATGATCAATTGCAATATGAGCAAAGTGGGATGGCGCTAACAATTTGGCGGGGGATTTTTATACAGCTTTTATCGCCAATCCGAAAGATCCCCCCATCATCCACCTTTTGCCCTTTCCCCCCTCAGTGGCTCAACCAGGGCAGCCGCTGCAACAGCTCGTAGCGGTCAGGGATCGGTGTCTGGCTGACCCAGAGATCCAGCAAGCCGTAGGAGAGCAGCGGCAACACCAGCAGCAACAGACAGAGCAGTCCCAGCAGTTGGCGGGGGGCGAGCCGGCGCCCCTGGGTGCCCAAGTGCAGCGCATCAGCCCGCTTGGGGCAGGCGGCCACGCAGCTCTGGCAGCTGGTGCACTCGAGACTGCGCACCGCGATAAGCTGGTGTACCTGGATGCGAGACGGGCAGGCCCGGCTGCACTTGTCGCAGTCGTGGCCCAGGCTTCGCAAGCAACGGGCCGGGTCACGGCGAATGCGCAGCGGGGTCAGCAGGCCGAGCAGGGCCATCCAGGCGCCATAGGGACAGAGGTAGCGACAGAACCCTTGCCGGAAGGTGGCGGTGAGCAGCAGCACCCAGCCAAGGCACAGGCCCGAGATCAGGGTCAGGTTGAAGAAGAAGGCCCCCATCTTCATGTCCGCCGCCTGATGGTAGGGGCTGGCAAGGTAGCCGGGCAGGGCGGCGGCGGGTACCGCCAGCAAGATGATGAAGAGCAGAAAACCGAGCACCAGAAACTTCTGGCCGCGCAACACGGCATCGAGCCAGCGCGGCGGGGTCCACTCCCCCGGCAACAGGCGCGAGCGCAGGCCGTGCAGCGACTCCCCCACCAGCCCGAGCGGGCAGAACCAGGCACAAAACGCCCGACCCAGCAGCAGGGCCGACAGGGAGAGCACCAGCACGGTGACGGTGGCCGCCGGGTGATGGGGGTCCGTCAGCCCCTGCCCGAGCCAGGCCCGCAGCCCGAGACCACCTGCGATGGGCAGGAAACCGTCCACCACGTCAGGGCGTACCAGCCAGGGGGTCATCCCCAGCCCCAACTGTCCGATATGAACAACATATTGAACCGCCACCAACACCCAACACAGCAGCAATAGCTGCCTGGTGGCCGTTCTGAGACGTTGACTGTCTATGTGGGCCAGCATGAGTAGGGGGCGATAGCGCAGCCAGAGCGCCAGAGTCGTGGCCACCAGCCCCAGTGCGAGCCAGAGTACCGAATCCGCCACCAGCAGCCAGAGCGCGGCGGCCAACAGCAGAGAGAGCGTCCAGCCCCAACCGCTGCGGCCCTGCCACAACAACAGAACCAGATAGACCAGACCCGAGGTCATGGTCAGGGCTTCCAACAGGCTCATGTTTCCCTCACTGTGCTCATCCGAATCGAGGGGGCAGGATAACCAACATCTGAGTTGATGATTTTGATCTGCATGGGCAGAGGGGGCATTTGCCCGCTCCGCCCCCTCAGCCTTAAACCCCGTTATTTGCGGCTGTGGAACAGCGGCTGGTCGGATTCGGCCTGCTCGGCCCAGAAGTGGATGTTGAAGCGGGCATCCTCCGACAGCTCAACCCTGTGCCAGTACTGGGGCGGGCTGGTGGCAAACTCCCCGGCCCGGATCACCAGGCTCACCTCGGGCTCCTCGGCCTGTTCGTCGGCAAAGCCGTGATAGGTGACTGTGCCCTCCATCACGCAGAGTTGGCCGAACACCCCGGCCGCGGTGTTGTGGTGGGTGAGCAGGGCCTAGGGCACATTCTCGCGGGTAAAGAAGGGAGTGGAACGGCGCACCACCCAGTGAGACGGGATCAGTTGCATGGCCATATCGGTTCTCCTCGTGTGGCCGGGTCGACCCGGCCGGTGCAATGAAAGGGGTTAACGGGGCAGCTGACGCAGCAGCGGGAAGGCGGCGCTCATCTGGTCACCCCCCACCACGAAGCCGCACAACTCGCCGGCTTGGTCGCGCGCCTCGGCCACCATGCCGTGGCTGTTCCAGCGGCACTGCCAGGCGAGATCCTCGCCCCGGGTGCGGCCAGCCAGTTGCAGCGGGTAGCGCGGCGTCTTCACCTTCACCAGCATGGGGGGCAGGGTCAGCGGGGTCGGTGTGCCGAGCAGGGTACGCGCCAGCGCATTGGCGCCCAGCACGATGGGTTGCAGGAAGGGGAGCAGCTGACCTTGCCACTGCACGCAATCCCCCAGCGCGAAGATATGGGGATCGCTAGTCTGCAGCCGATCATCGACCAGGATGCCGCGATCCACCTCCAGCCCGGCCCCGCGGGCCAGGGCCAGATTCGGCCGCAGGCCGATGGCGGCGATCACCAGATCCTGCGCACTGACGCGCCCGTCGGTCAGGGTGACGCGCCAGCCATCCCCCGGCTGGGCATCCACCCTGGCGAGACCCGTCCCGAACTGCAGACTGACCCCCTGGCTGCGCAGCGCCTGTTGCAGTGGCTGGGTCAGGGTGGCGGGCAGCAGGGCGCTGAGCGGGCTATCGGCCAGATCCAGCAGGGTGACCTCGCGGCCATCGCTCGCCATGTCCATCGCCAGCTCGCAGCCGATAAGGCCGGCCCCCAGCACCAGGATGCGGCGGGCCTGGCGCAGTTGCGCCTCGGTGGCGGCGTACTCCTGCTGGCTGTTGAGGGTGACCAGGTGTTCGCTGCCCGGCAGATCGGGGCGCACCGCGCTCGCCCCGGTGGCCAGCACCAGCTTGCCGTAGGGGAATTCCCCCTGCTCGGTCAGCACCAACCGCCGGGCTGGATCGATGCCGAGCACCGGGCTGTGGGGCAGCAGCGCGATGCGCTGCTGCTCGGCAAAGTCGCTGCCGCTAAGACGGGTCATGGCTGCGGCGGCGCAGCCCCGGCTCACCACATGGCTCAAGTCCGGCTTGTTGTACTCGTCGCCGCTGTCGGCGGTGATGAGGCGGATGGGCTGCTCGGCGTTAAGCTTGCGCAGGCTCTTGACCAGCTGCTGGGCAGCGAAGCCGCTGCCGATCACCACTATCTCGTCGCGCTGGGGGATGGCACTCATACGCAAGCCTCCACGGCGCAGGGTTCAAATACCTCCTTGCCGATGCCGCAGCCGGGGCAGAGGAAACTGTCCGGCACCTGGGCCCAGGGGGTGCCCGGCGCCACCAGCTGATCCGGCTCGCCCTGGGCCGGGTCATAGACCCACTGGCAGACCGTGCAGAGCATGGCCTGGTCGTCATCCCATTCGGCGGCGGCCGCTGCGGCTTGCGGCTCAACAGCAGGCATCGCGGGGACGGGCGTCACGGTTGTCTGGGTTGTGGTGATCGGGCGGGGTGCGTCCAGCGGGTGCAACGCCCACTGACGGGCGAGCTGGCGGCCGTGTTCGCGGCATTCCGCCAGCGCCGAGCCATCCGGCCGCCACTTGGCCTTGAGGGAGAGGCTGATGTCAAAGCCTGCATCCATCAATCGGGTCTGGATCCGGTCCACCGCACCACCTGTCCAGCCGTAGCTGCCGAAGGCCGAGGCGCGCTTGTTACGGAAGCGCAGGCCGGTGATCTCTTCGAGCATGCCCGCCACCTTGGGCATCATGACGTTGTTCATGGTGGAGGAACCCACCAGTATCCCCTTGGAGCGGAACACCTGGGTCAGGATCTCGTTCTTGTCGTGGCGGGCCACGTTGTAGATCTTCACCGCCACACCGGGGTCCACCTCGTGGATGCCCTGGGCGATGGCGTCCGCCATCATGCGGGTGTTGTTGGACATGGAGTCGTAGAAGAGGGTGATGCGGTCTTCCTGATAGTGGTCGGCCCACTCCAGGTATTTCAGGATGATCTGGGTGGGATCTTCGCGCCAGACGATGCCGTGGGAGGTGGCCACCATGCTCACCGGCAGGTTGAAGCCCAGCACTTCCTTGATCTTGGCGGTCACCAGGGGGCTGAAGGGGGTGAGGATGTTGGCGTAGTAGCGCTGGCACTGCTCCATCAGCTCGGTCTGATCCACCTCGTCGTTGAACAGGTGCTCGTCGCAGTAGTGCTGGCCGAAGGCGTCGTTGGAGAACAGCACCGCATCCTCGGTCATGTAGGTCATCATGCTGTCGGGCCAGTGCAGCATGGGGGTCTCGATGAACACCAGCTGCTTGCCGTTGCCGATGTCCAGGCTGTCACCGGTCTTGACCGGGTGGAAGTTCCACTCCGGGTGGTGATGATGGCCGGTGATGGAGTCGATGGCGTTGTGGGTGCAATAGATGGGGGTGCCTGGGATACGGGCCATCAGCTCGGTCAGGGCGCCGGCGTGATCCTCCTCGGCGTGGTTGATCACCACGTAGTCGATGGAAGCGAGATCGATCTCGGCCGCCAGGTTCTGCACGAACTCACGGCTGAACTTGTGATCGACGGTATCGATCAGCACATTCTTCCCTTCGCGGATGAGGTAGCTGTTGTAGCTGGTGCCCTTGTGGGTCTTGTACTCGGTGCCGTGGAAGTCGCGTACCTCCCAGTCCCGTTGGCCGACCCAGTGAATGTTGTTCTTGACGTGAATGCTCATCAGGCAGTTCCTCGGATGCAATAGTGGATGTTCAACTGAACCAGCTATTGCAGCGGACGTGCCAAAATGTAACTCGTTGTTTTTAATGGCTTCGCATATCACTCGTTGTCATTAAGACACCACACCTTTATAGTCAAAATCACAAATACACTGTCATTTGGACAATCATCGTGATCTCGACCGACAGCCTGGCGCGCATCGCCCTCGACCTGCAACTCGGCATCTCTCATCAGGACCGCTTCCACCGCCTGATCCAGAGCGTTCGCAGCCTGCTGAACTCGGATGCCTCGGCCCTGCTGCGCTACGAGGGGGGCCAGTTCATCCCGCTGGCCATCGACGGCCTGATGCAGGACGTGCTGGGTCGCCGCTTCGCCCTCAAGGATCACCCGCGCCTCGAGGCCATCGCCCGCGCCGGGGATGTGGTGCGCTTCCCCGCCGACAGCGCCCTGCCCGACCCCTATGACGGCCTGCTGCCGGATCACGACGACTTCAAGGTGCACGCCTGTGTCGGCCTGCCGCTCTTCTCGGATCAAGCGCTGATCGGCGCCCTGACCATAGACGGCATGAACCCGACCCAGTTCGACGGCATCAGCGACGAGGAGCTGCGTCTGGTGGGGGCCCTGGCCGCCGCCGCCCTCGACAACGCCCTGCTGCTGGAGCGGCTCGCCCGCCAGAGCAGCGAGCCCCTGGTCCCCGGCACCCGGCCCGGCCCTGAGCAGCCGGAGATGATAGGCCACTCCCCCGCCATGGCCCGGTTGCGCCACGAGATAGACGTGGTGGCCAGCTCGGAGCTGAACGTGCTGATTTTGGGGGAGACCGGGGTCGGCAAGGAGCTGATCGCCAAGGCGGTGCATGGCGGCTCACCCCGCGCCCATGCCCCCCTGGTCTACCTCAACTGCGCCGCCCTGCCGGAATCGGTGGCCGAGAGCGAGCTGTTCGGTCACGTGAAGGGGGCCTTCACCGGCGCCATCCACAATCGGGCGGGCAAGTTCGAGCTGGCGGACAAGGGCACCCTGTTCCTCGACGAGATAGGGGAGCTGTCGCTTGCGCTGCAGGCCAAGCTGCTGCGGGTGCTGCAATACGGCGATCTGCAGCGGATCGGTGACGACACCCCGCTCAAGGTGAATGTGCGCATCCTGGCGGCCACCAACCGGGATCTGAAACAGGCGGTGGTCGAGGGGCAGTTTCGGGCCGACCTCTACCACCGGCTGAGCGTGTTTCCGATCCACGCCCCGGCACTGCGGGAGCGCCCAGGCGACATTCCCCTGCTGGCCGGTTACTTTTGCGAGCGCTGCCGGCTCGGCCTGGGGCTGGAGCAGCTGCGTATCCAGCCACAGGCGCTGCAACTGCTCGAGCGCCACGACTGGCCCGGCAACGTGCGGGAGCTGGAGCACGCCATCCACCGCGCCGCCGTGCTGGCCAGGGCCGAGCAGGGCAGCCCCTCGCCGACCCTGGAGCCCCACCACTTCAACCTGGGGCCGACGGGCTCATCCCTGCCCGCCGACACCGTCAGCCAGCCCGCCTCCCCGGCCATTGCCGGCCTCGGCCTTCGCGCCGCCACCGATCTGTTCCAGCGCCAGCTGATCGAGCAGACCCTGACGGCCCATGACGGCAACTGGGCTGCCACTGCCCGGGCACTGGATCTGGACGGCGGCAACCTGCACCGCCTCGCCAGGCGGCTCGGCCTCAAGGCCTGACGCCCCCAGATACGAGAGGGGCCCAAAAACAGAAACCCCCTCGCTGGCGAGGGGGTTTCTTGTTCATGGCACCCGTGGCGCCGTCAGCGCAGGGACTTGACCGAGCGGCGGACAATGAGCTCGGGCTGCACCGTCATGGACTCCACTTCCAGCTCCTTGTTGCGGATCCGGCTCACCAGTTGCTGCACCGCCAGCAGACCGAGCTCGGCCTTGGGGTGGCGGATGGTGGTGAGCGGCGGGCTGGAGAAGCGCGCCATCTCCACGTCGTCATAGCCGATCATGGAGATATCGTCCGGCACCTTGACCCCGGCCTCCCAGGCGGCGCAGATGGCACCGATGGCCATGGGATCGTCGAAGGCGAAGACCGCAGTCGGGCGAGGGGTGAGGGCCAGGATGCGCTGCATGGCATCGAAGCCGCTCTGGCTCTCGTAGTCCCCTTCGAAGATCTGCTCTTCTTTCAGGGTCATCCCCTGTTCAGCCAGGGCATCGCGCACCCCGTCCAGCCGTTGCTGGGTAGTCGGCTTGGCGAGATGGCCGGTGATGCAGACGATGTTGGTGTGGCCCTGCTCCAGCAGATGGCGCACCGCCAGACGCGCGCCGATGCGGGCGTTGTCGTTGATCACGTTGGCGAAATCGCACTCGTTGCCCCAGTCCAGCACCACTTGCGGCACGTTTTTGTGGATACGCAGCATGTCCCTGAACTGGGTGTCGATATCGGTCCCCAGCACCAGCAGACCGTCGACCCGCTTCTCCATCAGCATGCGCAGATAGTGCTGCTGGCGGGGCGGCTGGTTCTCGGTGTTGCACAGGATCAGGCTGTAACCCTGCTCGAAGCAGTAGGCTTCCACCCCCTGTACCACTTCCGCGAAGAAGGGGTTGGCACTGGTGGTCACCAGCATGCCGATGGTCTTGGTCGAATTGATCTTGAGACTGCGCGCCACCGAGTTGGGCGCGTAGTTCAGCTCTGCCACCGCCTCAAGCACTTTCTGGGTTGCGTCTTCGCTGACCCGACGGGTGTGATTGAGTACATGTGAGACGGTGGAGATGGATACGCCTGCGCGCGAGGCGACATCCTTGATAGTTGCCATCTCTGTCTCCTGAATAACAAAGGCGGAACAGTAGCAGATTTCCCGAATAAAGGCTTGGTTTTAACGGGCGCTGCCAGTGAATTATCAATGCTGGCTAATCTATGCGGTCATTTCTTTTTGCGCAAACGGATTTTGGTCAAAATGAGAGCGGACGCAGAATGAAATATCGTCAGTTTTTTACTCTGTAAATTGTCACCATGACAATTTGTTATCTGTATGTTGCACCACCTTTACAACATTAAACTCCGATAAACAGCAATAAACTGCGCGTTAGTTTCACAAAACCCCTCTCGCGCCTGCTCCGGTTAGTATCTTTAACATCTTGTTATTGCCCGGCGAGGAATGATAGAACCTTATCTATCGCCGGGCTGGCGGGACACAGGCTCGGTATGACGTGCATAAAATGAAACAATTCACTGATTAAGGGACGAATCAATGCATAACTTCAGTAAAATGGCAGTCAGAGCAGCGGTTTCTTTGGCTCTGTTTGGATCAGTTTCCATGGCCAATGCGGCGGATACCATCAAGATCGGCATCGCCGGCCCCCTGACCGGCCCGGTCGCCCAGTACGGTGACATGCAGTTCACCGGCGGCAAGATGGCGGTCGAGCAGATCAACAAGGCGGGCGGCATCAAGGGCAAGCAGATCGAAGCCGTCATCTATGACGATGCCTGCGATCCCAAACAGGCCGTGGCCATCGCCAACAAGGTGATCAACGACGGCGTCAAGTTCGTGGTCGGCCACCTCTGCTCCGACAACACCCTGCCCGCCTCCGACATCTATGAAGATGAAGGGGTCCTGATGGTCACCCCCGCCTCCACCAACCCCAAGATCACCGAGCGCGGTTACCAGCTGACTCTGCGCACCATCGGTCTGGACAGCGACCAGGGCCCGACCGCCGCCAAGTACATCATCGAGCAGGTCAAACCCCAGCGCGTGGCCGTCATCCACGACAAGAAACAGTACGGTGAAGGCATCGCCTCCAGCGTGAAAGCGGCCCTGGACAAGGCAGGCGTCAAGGTCGTGGCCTATGAGGGCATCACCGCCGGCGACAAGGACTTCTCCGCCCTGATCGCCAAGCTGCAAAAAGAGAACGTCGACTTCGTCTACTACGGCGGCTACCACCCGGAGCTGGGTCTGATCCTGCGCCAGGCTGGCGAGAAGGGTCTGAAGGCCAAGTTCATGGGTCCGGAAGGCGTGGGCAACAAGGACATCTCCGCCATCGGCGGCCCGGCTTCCGAAGGCCTGCTGGTGACCCTGCCGAACAAATATGACCTGGTGCCGGCCAACGCCCCCATCGTGGAAGCGTTCAAGGCCAAGGGTCAGGACTCCTCCGGTCCGTTCGTGTGGACCACCTACGCCGCCATGCAGGCCCTGGCGGCCGGTATCGCCAAGGCGGGCGAGGATGATCCGGCTGCCGTCGCTGCCGCCATCAAGGCCGCACCGATCGACACCGTGATGGGCCCCCTGACCTGGGCACCGAACGGTGACCTGAAAGGCTTCGAATTCGGTGTCTTCCAGTGGCACGCCGACGGTACCTCCACTCAACTCAAATAATCTGCCGGTCGGGGTGACGTGAGTCACCCCTCCTTTCTTTGCGGGCAAGTACACAGGGAACGCGGTATGTCCGAACACCTTCTTTATCTGGTTCAGCAGTTGCTGAACGGATTGACCATAGGCAGCACCTATGCGTTGATCGCCATCGGCTACACCATGGTCTACGGCATCATCGGCATGATCAACTTCGCCCACGGCGAGGTCTACATGATCGGCTCCTATGTCGCCTTCATGGTGATGGCCGGGCTCATGATGATGGGCATCGACAGCACCGTGCTGCTGCTGGGGGGCGCCTTCCTGGTCAGCATCATCATCACCGGCAGCTATGGCTGGTCCATAGAACGGGTGGCCTATCGTCCACTGCGGGGCGGCAACCGCCTGATCCCCCTCATCTCCGCCATCGGCATGTCGATCTTCCTGCAGAACATGATGCGGATGGCCCAGGGCTCGCGTGACATCGCCATGCCCACTCTGATCTCCGGGGGCTGGACCCTCGGCGGCGAGGATGGCTTCCAGGCCAGCCTCTCCTACATGCAGCTCATCATCTTCGTGGTGACCTTCGTCACCATGCTGGCGTTGACCCAGTTCATCGGCCGCTCCCGCATGGGGCGTGCCTGCCGTGCCTGTTCCGAAGACATCAAGATGGCCAACCTGTTAGGGATAGACACCCACGTGGTCATCTCCATCACCTTCGTGCTGGGGGCCGCCCTGGCCGCCGTCGCGGGGGTGCTGCTCGGCATGTACTACGGTGTCATCAACCCCTATCTCGGCTTCATGGCGGGCTTGAAGGCCTTCACCGCTGCGGTATTGGGCGGCATCGGCAGCATTCCTGGCGCCGTGATCGGCGGCCTGTTGCTCGGCGTGGTAGAAGCGCTCACCGCCGGTTACCTCAGCACCGAATACAAGGATGTGATGGCCTTTGCCCTGCTTATCTTTGTGCTGCTCTTCATGCCCACCGGCATCCTGGGTCGTCCGGAGGTCGAGAAGGTATGAAAAACCAATCTATGCATGCCCTCGTGCTGCTGTTCATGACCATCACTGGCATTCTCGGCCGTCCGGAAGTGGAGAAAGTCTGATGAAACGTCAATTTATCCATGCCTGCATCGCCAGCCTGGTGCTGCTGGTGCTCTCCTTCTGGCTGCTCGGCTTCAAGCTGGAGACCGATGGCTCCCGCCTGCTGGTGGTGAGCCGCCTCGATGTGTCGCTGGCCTGGCTGCTGGGGGGCGCCACCATCGTCTTCTGGTTCCAGATGCTGCGCGGCCAGATAAGCCGGCTGTTCCAGGCCTCCATCAGCGGCTTCTCCGTCGGCTTCACCAAGCTGGTGCTGCCAAGCCCCGAAGAGGCCCCCAAGCTCTATAACCTCACCGCCGTGCTGGTGCTGCTGTTTGCGGTGAGCTGGCCCTTCATGGCCTCTCGCGGCGCCATCGATCTGGCCACCCTCACCCTGATTTACATCATGCTGGGGCTGGGACTGAACGTGGTGGTGGGCCTCGCCGGTCTGCTCGACCTCGGCTATGTCGGCTTCTATGCGGTCGGCGCCTACAGCTACGCCCTGCTCAACACCTACTTCGGTCTGAGCTTCTGGGAGTGTCTGCCCATCGCAGGTCTGCTGGCGGCCACCTTCGGCTTCCTGCTCGGGTTCCCGGTGCTGCGGCTGAGGGGGGACTACCTGGCCATCGTCACCCTAGGCTTTGGCGAGATCATCCGCATCCTGCTCAACAACATGACCACCCTGACCGGCGGTCCGAACGGGATCTCCGGCATTCCGAAACCGACCCTGGGGGGGCTCGAGTTCAACCGCACCGTCAAGGATGGGGGCTTTGGCACCTTCCACGACTTCTTCGGCATCGCCTACAACGCCAACCACAAGGTGATCTTCCTCTACCTGATGGCCCTGGTGCTGGTAGTGGCGACCCTGTTCGTCATCAACCGCCTGCTGCGCATGCCGCTCGGCCGTGCCTGGGAGGCGCTGCGGGAAGACGAGATCGCCTGCAAGTCCCTGGGGCTCAACCCCACCATCATCAAGCTGACCGCCTTCACCATAGGCGCCTGCTTCGCGGGCTTTGCCGGCAGCTTCTTCGCCTCGCGCCAGGGCTTCATCAGCCCGGAATCCTTCGTCTTCATCGAGTCGGCCATCGTCCTTGCGATTGTGGTGCTGGGAGGCATGGGATCCCAGATCGGGGTGGTGCTGGCGGCCATCGTGATGACGGTGCTGCCGGAGCTCGCCCGCGAGTTCAACGAATATCGCATGCTGATGTTCGGTCTCTTGATGGTATTCATGATGATCTGGCGGCCGCAGGGACTGCTGCCCATGAGTCGACCCCATATGGAGCTGCGTAAATGAGCAACAATCAACCATTGTTGGATGTCTCAGATCTGTCGATGCGCTTTGGCGGCCTGCTCGCGGTCAACGGCGTCAAGCTGGATGTGGAAAAGGGGGAGGTGATCTCCATCATCGGCCCCAACGGGGCGGGCAAGACCACCATCTTCAACTGCCTGACCGGCTTCTATCGCCCGAGTGGCGGTGTCATTCGCTACAAGGGTGAAGAGATCCAGGGGTTGCCCGGCCACCTCATCGCCCGCAAGGGCATTGTGCGGACTTTCCAGCACGTGCGCCTGTTCAAGGAGATGACAGCGGTGGAAAACCTGCTGGTGGCCCAGCACAGGCATCTCAATACCGGCTTCATCGCCGGCCTGTTCAAGACCCCCTCCTTCCGCCGTGCCGAGAAAGAGGGGCTGGAGCAGTCCGCCTTCTGGCTGGAAAAGGTGGGCCTCAAGGATCTCGCCAACCGCGCCGCGGGCAACCTGGCTTACGGCCAGCAGCGCCGGCTCGAGATCGCCCGCTGCATGGCGACCCGGCCCGAGCTCCTGATGCTGGATGAACCGGCCGCAGGCCTCAACCCCAAGGAGACCGACGAGCTCAACGAGCTCATCTCCAACCTGAGGGACGAGTTCGGGGTCTCGGTGCTGCTGATCGAGCACGACATGAAGCTGGTAATGGAGATCTCCAACCGCATCTTCGTGGTCAACCAGGGCACCCCGCTGGCCCACGGCAAACCGGACGAAATCCGCAGCAATCCGGCGGTGATCAAGGCCTATCTGGGCGAGTCGTAAGGACAAAAAGATGTTAGAACTTCGCAACGTATCGACCCACTACGGCAAAATTCAGGCGCTGCACGACGTCAGCGTCGAGGTGAAAGAGGGGGAAATCGTCACCCTGATCGGCGCCAACGGCGCCGGCAAGACCACTCTGCTGATGACCCTGTGTGGCGAGCCCAAGCCAAGCAGCGGTTCCATCTGGTTCGAAGGAGAGCAGATAGACTCCCTCACCACCGCCCGCATCATGCGCAAGGACATCGCCGTGGTGCCGGAGGGGCGCCGCATCTTCGCCCGCCTCACGGTGGAAGAGAACCTGCTGATGGGGGCCTTCTTCGTCGACAAGGCGGAGCAGCGCGGCCTGCTGGATCAGATTTTCACCCTGTTCCCCCGCCTGCACGAGCGGCTGGAGCAGCGGGCAGGCACCATGTCCGGCGGCGAGCAGCAGATGCTGGCCATCGGCCGCGCCCTGATGAGCAAGCCGCGCCTGCTGCTGCTGGATGAACCCTCCCTGGGACTCGCGCCCATCGTCATCCAGCAGATCTTCGACACCATAGAGCAACTGCGCCAGAAGGGGATGACCATCTTCCTGGTGGAGCAGAACGCGAACCAGGCGCTCAAGCTGGCGGATCGCGGCTATGTGCTGGAGAACGGCCGGGTGGTGCTGCAAGACACGGGAGAGGCCCTGTTGGCCAACCCCGCCGTCCGCCAGGCCTATCTCGGCGGCTGAGGATGCAGCAACCATCGTCACCCTTCCCCTGCCGCGCTCCCCGAGCCCGGCAGGGGAACAGCCCCCCGCCGAGGAGCACATCGTGAGCCGAGCGCGGGCGACACAGGATCAGCACCACTTCTGGCACGATCCCGCCCTGCCCTTCATCGAGGCGCGGGCGGTGCAGGATGGCCGGCGCGTCTGCTACGACAAGCACAGCCACCCCCACTTCTCCATCGGCGCCATCACCGGCGGCCACAGCCACTACCTCAACCAGCGCAGCCTGCAAGAGGTCGGCCGCGGCAGCCTGGTGCTGATGAACCCGGAAGAGGTGCACGCCTGCAATCCCGTCGCGGACCAGCCCTGGTCCTATCTGATGTTCTACATCGACAACCTCTGGTTGCAGCGCCAGCAGGAGGAGGCCGGGCTCGGCAACGCGTTTCGCCCCTTCGACATGACCGCAAGCCGGGATCCCCTGCTCTACCAGGGGCTCTGCCGGCTTCATCGGCAACTGGTGGAGGAGCCGGATCCCCTGGCTCGCGAAGTGGCCTGCCACCTCTTCAGCCGCCAGCTTCTGGCCAGGCTCACCCCGGCCAAGTGGGATGACCGCCCTCCCCAGCACCTGCAGCGAGCCGCCGAGCTGATGCAGGACGAGAGTGCCTGCGCCCTCACCCTGGCACAGCTGAGTGCGGTGGCCGGGCTGACCCCTTCCCACTTCGTGCGCGCCTTCAGCCGCCACTACGGCATGACGCCCCATTCCTACCTGCTCGATCAGCGCATTCGCCACGCCCGCACCCTGCTGCGCCAGGGGCAGCCCCTGGCGGAAGTGGCCCTTGCCAGCGGTTTTGCCGATCAGGCCCACTTCCAGCGCCAGTTCAAACGCCGGGTGGCCGCCACCCCGGGCCAGTACAGAGCGCAGCTCGCCCCTCAGGACGAGCGCACCAGATAGGCGGCGCTGAGCAGCAGCAAGAGCGCCATGGCCCGATTGAACCAGCGCAACCGGCGAGGAGAGACCAGCCACCCCTGCAATCGGCTGCCCGCATAGGCCCAACAGGCGATGGAGCCGAGGCAGATCACCAGATAGATGCCGGTAAAGAGGGCGATCTGGCGCATGCCGCCCGCGATCCCATAGGCTCCCATCCCCATGCTGGCGGCGAGCCAGGCCTTGGGATTCAGCCACTGCATCAAGGCCCCGTACCAGAAGGCGGGGGGCACGCCCTCCACTTCCTCCACCTCGCCGCTGTCCACCAGCAACTGCCAGGCCATCCAGCCGAGAAAGAGCACGCCGCCCCAGTGAATGGCCCCCAGCGCCACAGGCCAGCGGGACAGAGCGCCGCCAAGACCCAGCCCCATCAGCAGGAGCAGCAGGATGAAGCCGAGGGTGGCCCCCACCACGTGGCGCAGGCTGGCCGTGAAACCGTACCGGGCGCCGGTGCCAAGGGCGACCAGATTGACCGGCCCCGGGGAGATGGACATGGCCAGGGCAAACCCGGCCATGGATAACAGCAGACTGAATTCCATGGATGATGCTCGTTCAATTGAGGGAAGCCCGAGCCTACCCGGCCCGGGCGGCACGATATTGAAGAAAATTGCGATCCCCTGGATGCCGCCCCCATTGCACACTTAGCGCAAACCGCCGCTTGCGGTAAACTGCCCTTCAACCCTCCATTTTCAGGACATCTCAATGGACCAGTTTGCCCATATCAGCGCCCATGATGCCCACCAGAAGCTGAGCGCAGGCGAAGCCCGTCTCGTGGACATTCGCGATCCCCAATCCTTCGAGACGGCCCACGCGGTCGGCGCCTTCCACCTCACCAACGGCACCCTGGTTCGCTTTATGAACGAGGTGGACTTCGATACCCCCGTCATCGTGATGTGCTATCACGGCAACAGCAGCCAGGGGGCGGCCCAGTACCTGCTGCAACAGGGCTATGACGAGGTCTATAGCCTGGATGGCGGTTTCGAGGCCTGGCGCAGGGAGTTCCCCATCCAGACGGGGGACGCATGACAGAGGCGGGTCGCTCCTCCTCGACCGGCATGATCCAGCTGCTGGTGCTGGGCGACGCCCGCATGGCCCAGGCGCTGGTGGATTATCTCGCCACCCTGGGCATTCCGTGCGAGCTGACCCAGTCCGAGCTCGGCGTCTCGGTCTGGCTGGCGGACGAGCGGCGCCTCGCCCAGGCCCAGCAGGAGGTCAAACGCTTCCTGAGCGAACCCAATCATCCCCGCTACATGGAGGCCTCCTGGCAGTCCGGCCATGCCGATGCCCGGATCGACTACAGCAAGGGGATGACGGATCCGGTCACCGATTTCCTCCACCAGGCGGGCCCTCTGACCCTGGTGGTCATCATCGCCTGCCTGGCCATCTACGCTCTGGATGCCATCGGCCTGCCCATCTTCGACGAGCTCGCCTTCCACCCCACCCTGGCCCAGTTCACCGACTGGCAGGCCTGGCGCTACGTCACCCCGGCCTTTATCCACTTCTCGGTGGTGCACCTGGTGTTCAACCTGTTGTGGTGGTGGTATCTCGGTGGCCAGATAGAGCAGCGCCTCGGCAGCGGCAAGCTGTTCATCCTGCTCATCGTCGGGGCTGCCCTGCCCAATATCGCCGAGTTCTTTGCCAGCGGCCCGCGCTTTGGCGGCCTCTCCGGGGTGGTCTATGCCCTGCTCGGCTACAGCTGGCTGCGAACCAGGCTGCAACCGGATTGCGGCCTCGCCATGCCGCCAGCCCTGATGGGCTTCATGCTGGTCTGGCTGGTGCTCGGCTTCCTGGACATGCTCGGCACCCCCACCGCCAACATGGCCCATTTGGTCGGCCTGCTGGTCGGTCTTGCCCAAGGCTGGCTGGACAGGCACCACAGGCCGGAGTGAGGCCTGGTTGCCGGCAACGGCTCGGCAACCAAAGCGACCACCAACATGGCTCACCTGGCGGGTCTGCTGGTCGGCCTTGCCCAAGGCTGGCTGGACAGGCACCACAGGCCAGCCTGAGCCGATTTGCCATAAAAAACGCCGCCCCAAGGGGCGGCGTTTTTATTGGTCGGCCGGCTTACTGCTTGAGCAGGCTACCGTCGGTCACCTTGACCGCGGTACCGCCGCTTGCGAAGAAGCTGCCGAACTGGGTCTGCATCTCGGTGGTGACGGCGCCGGTCGGATCGAAGTTCTCGTCCGGTGCCAGCAGCGAGCTGTGACCCCCGGCCACGAAGCGGGCCGCTCTGTGGTTGGCGGCGCCGGTGGCGGTCAGCGGTTGCAGGGCCAGGACCTTGAACAGCGGCTCGGTGCCACCCAGGGGGGCGGTGGCGATGCTGTTCGGGATCACCCGATCCGACAGGCTCAGGGCGCCGTCGCCGACGATTTCGGTGGCAAACAGCGGGAAGTCCGCCGCGATACCGCTCCCCAGGTTGATGGGGTCGGCCGAATCCAGCACCGACTGCGCCGCGAAGCTGTAGCTCTGCAGGGTATTGGCCGCCGTGGCCTGGGTGGCCGCATCCTGGCTCGGCAGGAACTCGTTGACGAAGCAGGTCGGCACTGCCGTCTTGCAGTTCGGGGCGTAGGCGGTGAAGGCTGCCTTCAGGGCTGTACTGCCAGCGGTCAGCACGCTCATCTGGATGGTCGGACCGAAGGTCGGCGAGTTCAGCAGCAGCGGCGCTATGCCGCCACCCGGCATGGCCAGGCCGCCAGTGGTGAACTGGAACAAGGGGTCGATGGCAGGATTCAAAGGCTGGTTTGCGACCGCCAGCAGGTTGGCACCCGAGATGGCCCCCAGGGAGTGACCCAGGAAGTGCACCTTGAGACCGGCACCTCCTAATTTGGAAGGCTGGCCATTGGAGGAAAAGCCCTTGGCATTGGCCAGACCGACAGCCAGACGCAGGCCCAGCAGATCCGCCACACTCTGTTTCAGGTTGTCGCGGGCCACGGTCAGGTAGCTCAGGTTCAGGTAGGGGGTCGGGTTGTCGGAGGTGGTCACCGAGTCCATGCTGCCGGTCAGGGCGAAGCCGCGTTCACCGTGCAACGGATGGTCGATCACCACCACGGCCACGTTCTTGCTCGCCTGGGCACCGGCACCGATCTGGCCAAGGGCCAGGGCGTAGGCGTTCTCCTTCACCGAGGTGACGCCGTGCTGATAGATGATCACGTCGGTGATGGTCTTCAGGTCATTGGTAGCGGCGAAGATCCGCATCGGGACGGACTGCACCTCTTCCAGTGCCGGCAGCGGGTTGAAGCGCCCGATATTCATCTCGGGATCCAGCGCCTTGCCGCCGGAGGTGAGGGTCACCCCGATCAGCTTGCTCGCCTCCGCCAGCAGCTCGGCCTGACGGCTCGGATCGGCGATGAGTTCGCCCAGCAGGGCCGGATCCACGCCCGCCCCCACCAGGCCGCCGATCACTTCGGCATCCTGGGCCTTCAGGGCGTTCGCGATGGCGTAGAGGCTGGGGATGGCACCGTGCCAGGACTGGGTCTTCGCCTTGTCCCAGGAGCCGGCGGTAGCCGGGGAGGAGAGGAAGTAGGGCAGCTTGACGGTGCCGCTGTAGACGGTGGTACCCAAGGCCAGATTGTGGAGTGGAGTGCCGTCACCAAAAGCGGCGGCAATCGCATCCTTCTGCTCCTGGGGCAGGAAGTTCTCGGCGTCCAGCTGGGTCAGGAAGGGGCTGCCGCCGCTCACCGACAGGGTATAGGTGCCAGGCAGGCTGGTATTGCCCAGGGCGTCCTGCTTCCACAGGGCGGCGGCGTCCAGGGTCGGGCTCTTGAGCACGGATGCGGCCGCCCCTTTCACCGCCACCAGCACGTCGGCGCCGGACTGGGTACCGAACCAGTCGGAGAAGATCACGTGGTCGCTGGTGATGCCGGTGGCTGCCTTGAACAGCCCTTCCTGCAGCGCAATCAGGCCGCTGATGGTCTGCTCCTGGGCGTTGCTGCCGGTGCTGGTCTTGTAGTTGCTGTAGTCGCTACCCGGTCGCAGGGGGGCACCCGTGCTGTCTTTGAGGGTATCGGTCGCCACTATCATGTAGTAGGAAGAGGGGTTGAGCGGCTTGAGCGGCACCAGATTCAGCTTGCCGGTCGTCTCGGCCACCACGAAGTCCACCCCGTAGGTCAGCACCTTTTTCACGCCGCTCGGACGCAGGGCCGCACTGTCAAACTCCAGCTCCATCAGGTAGAGGGGTGCCACGGAGGCTGCGAATTCAGCAGCGGCCGGCGCCTTGACCTGGATGCCGGAGGCCGTCACCGGCACTATCTGGATCGCCTGGGTAGTCGACCAGCCATCCAGGGTGGAGAGGGCGGACACCGGGTTGGAGAGATCCGCCGTTTCCGTGGAGAATTTCAGGGTACCGTCGGTCGCACGGGCTGCCAGGGCGCTGGGTCGGACTGCATTGGAGCCGCTCAGCAGATAATCGAGATAGCTTGAGGTATCGCCTGTGTTGTCGTCACTGCCACCACAACCGCTCAGCAGCGCACTGACGACGGCCGCGTAAATTAGCTTTTTCTTCATATCCTTATCTCTTTTATGTTGTTATCCATGATGAGCCTGACGGGGTAGGGTTCAAACCCGACCGAATCATATTAACAGCAACGCAACAATTAATAAGCCTCTGGTCAGTCATCTGATCTGATTTTTTTGTGTACACCATCAAGGAATTGGAATTGATTCCCGGTGTCACAGGGTAGCAGCCAGGGTGCATCAACCAGACCCGACCAGAGCCCGATGGGATCCATGGCGCAAAAAGCCGCCCCGATCTCGGCAAAGGGGACGATTTGTCGGTAGAATGGCGCCATTGCTTAAGGAGACCCCCATGATCGACCCGAAAAAACTGGAAGAGATCGCCAAACAGATACACAACGCCCTGCCCCCCGGCATTCGCAGCATGGGTGAAGAGGTGGAGAAAAAGACCCGTCAGGTCTTGCAGGCCCAGCTCAACAAGCTGGATCTGGTGAGCCGCGAGGAGTTCGACGTGCAGACCAAGGTGCTGCTGCGCACCCGGGAGAAGCTGACCGCCCTCGAGGCCAAGCTGGCCCAGCTCGAGCAGCAGCTCGCCGCCAAGGGCGAATGATCCGGCGTGACCCGCCGTAGATAGCACAAACCCCAGCCTGGCTGGGGTTTGTCGTTTTTATGGGGACAACGAGTTTCTCATCCCCCCTTCTCTCGCAAGACGATAAGGGGGCAGATCGACGCACTGCGGTTGGCCGTGGTCAGATAAACTCGTAGGCATCGCCGAAGATGCGCTCGGGCTCG
Source organism: Aeromonas sp. R6-1 (assembly GCF_040908165.1). Taxonomy (NCBI): domain Bacteria; kingdom Pseudomonadati; phylum Pseudomonadota; class Gammaproteobacteria; order Aeromonadales; family Aeromonadaceae; genus Aeromonas; species Aeromonas sp. R6-1. The sequence continues at coordinate 23,003 of NZ_JBFODF010000054.1, read as the reverse complement.
GCGCCCAGCACCTTGAACTCTTCCCGCGCGGCACCGGCCATCTCGAAGCGGCCCGCCACATAGATGTCGTAGTCATGCAGGCTGACGAAGTCATCCATGATGGCCTTGTGCACCAGCCCGGTCCTGCCGGTCCAGTCGCTCTCGGGCTCCTGCACCACGGGAATGAAGGTCAGCGGCGCATAGTCGCGCTCCCACTGCTGCATCTGCTCCAGCTCGTAGAGCCAGTGCGCCTGGCGTACCCCCCAGTAGAGGAACACCGGACGCTTGCTGCCGCTGCCGATCAGGTATTCCAAGATGGCGCGGGCATAGGAGAAGCCGGTGCCGCCCGCCATCAGGATCAGCGGTCGGGGGGATTCGTCGCGCAGGAACGCCTTGCCGGCGGCCAGCTCGACCTCGATCTCTCCCTGCTCGCGCATGCGGGCCAACACCTGACCGGCATAGGCATTCTCGGGAGTGGCACCGATCTGCAGCTCCAGCACGCCGGAGCGGGTCGGCGAGTTGGCGATGGAGAAGGGGCGCTTGTCCGAATCGCTCATCACCACCAGCAGATACTGGCCCGGCTTGAAGCTCACCTCCTGCTGCGGCGCCAGCGCCACGTGCCAGATGGTGTCGACATATTCGCGCAGTTCCTCTACGCGGCACTTGATACGTTGCATTCTTGTCCTTGTGAGGGGCCTGCCCGGCCCGCTTCGCTCATGGTTTCACTGTTTTTATGGCGACCAGTTGGTGGTCAGGTCCGTCGAGCATACCCAATTCGGCACGGCAATACCGCACTTTTGCGTCACAATGGCCGCGCCGCATCGGGGATCCCTCAGTCGAGGATCTTCAGCTCGTCCCAGATGGCATCGATCTTCTGCTTTACCGCCTCGTCCTGGACGATGGGCTGACCCCACTCCCGGTTGCTCTCCCCCGGCCACTTGTTGGTGGCATCCAGCCCCATTTTGGAGCCGAGCCCGGAGACCGGCGAGGCGAAGTCCAGGTAGTCGATGGGGGTGTGCTCGATCAGGGTGGTGTCCCTGGCCGGATCCATCCGGGTGGTGATGGCCCAGATCACGTCCTTCCAGTCCCGGGCATTGATGTCGTCATCGCAGACGATCACGAACTTGGTGTACATGAACTGGCGCAGGAAGGACCAGACTCCCAGCATCACCCGCTTGGCGTGGCCAGGGTAACGCTTCTTGATGGTCACCACCGCCATCCGGTAGGAGCACCCCTCCGGCGGCAGGTAGAAATCCACGATCTCGGGGAACTGCTTCTGCAACAGCGGCACGAACACCTCGTTGAGCGCCACCCCGAGCACCGCCGGCTCATCGGGCGGACGGCCGGTGTAGGTGCTGTGGTAGATGGCATCCCGGCGCATCGTCATGTGGGTGATGGTGAAGACCGGGAACTCGTCCACTTCGTTGTAGTAGCCGGTGTGATCGCCGTAAGGCCCTTCGGGGGCAATCTCCCCCGGCTCCAGATAGCCTTCCAGCACGATCTCGGCGCTGGCGGGCACTTCCAGATCGCAGCTCAGCGCCTTCACCACCTCGGTACGGCTGCCCCGCAGCAGACCGGCAAAGGCGTATTCGGAGAGGCTGTCCGGGACCGGCGTCACCGCGCCCAGGATGGTCGCCGGATCGGCGCCCAGCGCCACCGCCACCGGGAAGCGTTCGCCCGGGTGGGCCTCCTGCCACTCGCGAAAATCGATGGCGCCGCCCCGGTGATCCAGCCAGCGCATGATCAGCTTGTTCTTGCCGATTTTCTGCTGGCGATAGATGCCGAGGTTCTGCCGCTTCTTGTAGGGACCGCGGGTGATGGTCAGACCCCAGGTGACCAGGGGCGCCACATCCCCGGGCCAGCAGTGCTGGATGGGGATCTGATCCAGATCCACCGCGTCCCCTTCCAGCACCACCTGCTGACAGGGGGCCGAAGAGAGCCGCTTGGTCGGCATGTTGAGCACCTGCTTGAAGATGGGCAGCTTCTCCATCAGCTCCTTGAGCCCGCGAGGCGGCTCCGGCTCTTTCAGATAGGAGAGCCAGGTCCCCACCTGGCGCAGGGCGCTGACGTTGGGCTGGCCCATGCCCATGGCAACCCGGTCCGGCGTGCCGAACAGGTTGGTCAACACCGGCATGGTGTAGCCCTTGGGATTCTCAAACAGCAGGGCAGGCCCCCCCGCCCGCAGGGTGCGGTCGCTGATCTCGGTCATCTCCAGATAGGGGTCTATCTCGCGACTGATGCGCCTGAGCTGTCCGTTTTGTTCCAACTGCGCGATAAAATCACGCAAGTCCTTGTATTTCATGCAAGTACCCCAGCGGGATCAGGTGGTCCCGCATTATAACCCTGGCGGCGTATCCGGTGTACCCGTATCGGACCTCATGACGGACGAGGCGTGTCGCCGCTCCTGAAGCGTCAGCCGGTTTGCCAATTGACCCAGGAGCCTGGGCTCGTCCATCTGCAACAACAGGCCGGCCACCAGCCCGCCATACTGGTGCTTGCCGAGTTCGGCCAGGAGGAACTGCTGGGCCCCGTCCGGCAAGGGGGAGAGGCGGCTGAGCTGGTGCAGGGCGGGGACCATCAGGCGGCTGTTCTGGCTGGCGGCGATCAGCAGATCGCTCGCCTCCTGACCTGAATAAAAGCGGGAAATGGTGTGTAGCGCAGTCAGGCTATCGTGATCCACTGGCTGACGCCACAGCTTGAGGTAGAGTGCCGTCTCCCCGGTCTGTTCGATGAAGTGCAGCAGCAACTGGTTGTCCGGCAGGAAGAGATTGAGGGCGGCAAGCCGCTGCGCCTCCCGGCGCAGCACGGATACCGGCTGCCGATCGAGCACCGCCAGCAGGGCCTGCTGCTGCTGTGCCAGCTCGGGATTGCGGCTGTAGTAGACCTGCTTGAAGTCAAAGCGATCCTGCTCCAGCAACTGGCGATAGTTGTCCTGCCAGGCCAGCTGCTGCCAGTGGCTCAGCACCAGCCGGGCCTCGGCGGGGAAGTCATAGGCGGGTAGCTGCACCAGGAAACCGTCCACCTTCCCTTCCACCAGCCATTGTGGCGCCTTGGCCGCTTGTGCCCGTACCCAGGCCAGCAGCGCCGGGCTCGGTGCGCCCGATGACTTGAGCTCACCCAGCAACTGGAACAACAGGAACTCCCGCTGCCCCACCGACAGGGTCTCGAGCAACGAGTCCATGGCATCAAACTGTCCGAGCGCCATGCGGCCGTCCAGGTACGCCCGATGCCCCTCCAGTCCCTCGTCCGCCACCAGGGGAGCCTGCAATTGCGGCGGGGAGTCGGCATGCACCGGGGCCGCCAGCCACAACCAACCCATCCATATGAACAACACCAGCTTCATGACGTCCCTTTCCTTGTGACATCGAGGCTTCATACTACTAAGCCAGCCGTGAAATAGATAAACAAAAACCGCGACCTGGGCCGCGGTTTTGTCATTGAAGAGACTGTTACTTCTGTTGACGCTTCATGGAGTCGAAGAACTCGTCGTTGGTCTTGGTCGCAGCCAGCTTGTCGATGAGGAACTCGATACTGTCGATCTCGCCCATGGGGTGAATGATCTTGCGCAGGATCCACATCTTCTGCAGCTCGTCCGGGGCGGTCAGCAGCTCTTCCTTGCGGGTGCCGGAACGGGTGATGTCGATGGCCGGGTAGACGCGCTTCTCGGCAATCTTGCGCGAGAGGTGCAGTTCCATGTTGCCGGTACCCTTGAACTCTTCGTAGATGACTTCATCCATCTTGGAGCCGGTATCGATCAGCGCGGTGGCGATGATGGTCAGGCTGCCGCCCTCTTCGACGTTGCGCGCCGCACCGAAGAAACGCTTCGGACGGTGCAGGGCGTTGGCGTCCACACCACCGGTCAGCACCTTGCCGGAAGACGGGATGACGGTGTTGTAGGCGCGGGCCAGACGGGTGATGGAGTCCAGCAGGATCACCACGTCCTTCTTGTGCTCGACCAGACGCTTGGCCTTCTCGATCACCATTTCGGCGACCTGGACGTGACGGGAGGCCGGCTCGTCGAAGGTGGAGGCGATGACTTCGCCCTTCACCATGCGCTGCATCTCGGTCACTTCTTCCGGACGCTCGTCAATCAGCAGCACGATCAGCTCACAATCCGGGTGGTTGTAGGCGATGCTCTGGGCGATGTTCTGCAGCAGCATGGTCTTACCGGCCTTGGGCGGTGCAACGATGAGACCGCGCTGGCCCTTGCCGATCGGGGATGCCAGATCCAGTACACGGGCGGTGATGTCTTCGGTGGAACCGTTGCCACGCTCCATGCGCAGACGCTCGTTGGCGTGCAGGGGAGTGAGGTTTTCAAACAGGATCTTGTTGCGGGAGTTTTCCGGACGGTCGTAGTTGACGTCGTTGACCTTGAGCAGGGCGAAATAGCGCTCGCCCTCTTTCGGCGGCCGGATCTTGCCGGAAATGGTATCGCCGGTACGCAGGTTGAAGCGGCGGATCTGGCTCGGGGAGACATAGATGTCATCCGGACCAGCGAGATAAGAGCCGTCTGCACTGCGCAGGAAACCGAAACCGTCGGTCAGGATTTCCAGCACACCGTCGCCAAAGATATCCTCGCCGCCCTTGGCGTGCGCCTTGAGGATTGCAAAGATAATGTCTTTCTTGTGCGCCCGAGCCAGATTTTCCAACCCCATGGATTCGCCAAGCTGGACCAGCTCGGACACAGGAGTGTTCTTAAGTTCAGTCAGATTCATAGTGGTGAAAGTCTGTAAGCAAGGATTGAAATGAGGAGACAGTCTGCTGGATTGATGCTGATCGGATTTGACTTGCCAGGCTGGTAGTTAAGCAAAGAGTCAGGCAAAAAGGTTAGCAAACGAGCGATAAACTAGCACCAATCAGGGTGAGCGTCTAGGTGATAAAACACAAGGAGCGCATTATTGCAATGCGCTCCTTCTTGATTATTACAGGTTGCCGTCCAAGAACTCTTTCAGTTGGGTCTTGGACAGGGCGCCGACCTTGGTCGCTGCCACTTCACCATTCTTGAACAGCAGCAGGGTCGGGATACCACGAATGCCGTACTTGGGCGGAGTGTCGGCGTTATGATCGATGTTCAATTTCGCCACGGTCACGCGACCTTCATATTCCTGAGCAACTTCGTTCAGGATCGGGGCAATCATCTTGCACGGTCCACACCATTCGGCCCAGAAATCGACCAGAACAGGGCTGTCGGCGTTGATTACATCGGCCTCGAAGCTGGCATCGCTCAGCTGAACAATCTTGTCACTCATCTCCAACTCCAGTCAGTAATTAAGGCTTTATTGATGGTTCAACAAAGGCAATAGTTGCCCTATTTGAAATGATCCTGTTTATTATTGCAAGCCTAACCTGATAACCTACCGCCATGAGCAAAACACATCTAACGACCGAAAAATTCGCCCAAATGGGCCTCGAACCCGAAGTTCTGGCTGGTCTGGAATCAAAGGGATTTCACTATTGTACGCCCATCCAGGCACTCTCCCTGCCCCTGCTGGTTGAAGGTCATGACCTCGCCGGTCAGGCCCAGACGGGGACCGGTAAAACCCTGGCTTTCCTGGCGGCGACATTCAACTATTTGCTGACCCATCCGCTGACCAGGCCGCGCCTCGTCAACCAGCCCCGCGCCATCATCATGGCCCCGACCCGGGAGCTGGCCGTCCAGATCTATAACGATGCAGAGAGCATGTCCGCCTCCACCGGGCTCAAGCTCGGTCTCGCCTATGGTGGCGAAGGCTACGACAAGCAGCTGGCCGTGCTGGAACAGGGCGTCGACATCCTGATCGGCACCACCGGCCGCATCATCGACTACTTCAAGTCCAAGGTCATCGATCTCGGCAACATCCAGGTCGTGGTACTGGACGAAGCGGATCGCATGTTCGATCTGGGCTTCATCAAGGACATCCGTTTCCTGTTCCGCCGCATGCCCCCCGCTACCGAGCGTCTGAGCATGCTGTTCTCCGCCACCCTCTCCCTGCGGGTGCAGGAGCTGGCCTATGAACACATGAACCACCCGGAACATGTGCAGGTCGAACCGGAACAGATGACGGGCGTGCGGATCAAGGAGGAGCTCTTCTACCCCTCCAACGAAGACAAGATGTTGCTGCTGCTCTCCCTGATGGAAGAGGAGTGGCCCGAGAAAGCCATCGTCTTCGCCAACACCAAGCACGTCTGTGAAGACGTTCACGCCTGGCTGGAGAACGACGGCCACCGCGTCGGCCTGCTGACCGGCGACGTGCCGCAGAAGAAGCGGATGAAGATCCTGGAAGAGTTCACCAAGGGTACCCTGGATATCCTGGTCGCCACCGACGTGGCCGCCCGTGGTCTGCACATCCCCGACGTGACCCACGTCTTCAACTACGACCTGCCCGACGATGCCGAAGACTATGTCCACCGCATCGGTCGTACCGGCCGCGCCGGCAGAAGCGGTCACTCCATCAGCCTGGCCTGTGAAGACTATGCCTTCAACCTGCCGGCCATCGAGGAGTACATCCACCACCCCATCCCGGTCAGCAAGTATGACCGCGAGGCGCTGCTGGATGACGTCACCGCACCAAAACGGGTGTTCCGCAACCGCCAGCCGGTGAACCGCAACATGCGGGATCGCCAGGGCGGTGGCAACAGCAACAACCGTCGTCGTCCCCCCCGCAAGAACTGAGGGATCGGCCAAGTTGCACAACTCGCCTCTCTATGCCGCCATCGACCTCGGCTCCAACAGCTTTCACATGCTGGTGGTGCGCGAGGTCGCCGGTGCCCTGCGCACCGTCACCAAGGTCAAGCGCAAGGTACGCCTCGCCGCCGGCCTCGATGCCGATTTTCGCCTCAACCGTGCCGCCATGGAGCGGGGCTGGGATTGTCTGCGCCTCTTCTCCGAGCAGTTGCAGGACATCCCGTCCGACAACATCCGGGTAGTGGGCACCGCCACCCTGCGCCTGGCCACCAACGTCGACGAATTCATCAGCGAAGCGGAACGGGTGCTCAACCACAGCATCGAGATCATCTCGGGCGAGGAAGAAGCCAAGACCATCTATGAAGGTGTCTCCTGGACGTCGGCAGGGGAAGGCAACCGGCTGGTGATCGACATCGGCGGGGCCAGCACCGAGCTGGTGATCGGCGAGCAGAGCGAAGCCAAGCTGCTCAACAGCCTGCACATGGGCTGCGTCACCTGGCTCAACAACCACTTCGGTGATGGCGAGCTCTCCGAGACGCGCTTCAACCAGGCCATTGCCGCCGCCAAGGCGGTACTGGAGAAAGTGGCTGCGGACTACCGTGTCCTCGGCTGGCGCACCTGCGTCGGCGCCTCCGGCACCGTCCAGGCGCTGCAGGAGATCATGCTGGCCCAGGGCAAGAGCGAGCGGGTCACCCTGCCCAAGTTGCAAGAGCTGATGGGTCAGGCCATCGCCTGCGGCAGACTCGATAAGTTGCAGCTCGAAGGGCTGGCGGCCGAACGGCTGACCGTGTTCCCCTCCGGTCTCGCCATCCTGATCGCCATCTTCGAGACCCTCGACATCGAGAGCATGACCCTGGCGGGTGGTGCCCTGCGTGAAGGGCTCATCTACGGCCTGCTCGGCAACAATCACGATTGTGATGCCCGGGATCGCACCGCCGACAGCCTGATCAGCCGCTACCAGCTCGACAAGGAGCACGCCGAGCGGGTCCGCGACACCGCCATCGAGGCGTTCACCCAGTTGCAGCCGGCCTGGCGCCTCTCCAAGCGCTACGGTCGCCCGATCCTGCGCTACGCAGCCCTGCTGCACGAAATCGGTCTGTGCATCGAGTACAAGAAGGCGCCGCAGCACGCTGCCTACATCATCGACAACATCGACATGCCTGGCTTCACCCCCGCGCAGAAGAAGCTGCTGTCGGCCCTGCTGTTCAACCAGCGGGATGAATTCAAGCTGGAGCCGCTGGAGAAACAGGGCGCCGTCACCGGTCGCCAGGCGATCCGGCTGGCTCGCATCCTGCGCATCTCCCTCATCCTCTGCATGCGCCGGACCCAGGGCACTGTGCCCAGGTTCATGCTGCAAGCCGATGAAGATGCCCTGACCCTGACCCTGCCCAAGGGGTGGCTGGACGAGCACTACCTGCGCGCCAGCGAGCTGCGCCTCGAGGTGGAACGCCAGCAGAAGATGGGCTGGTCCACCCGGCTGCTGGAAGCCTGAGGCGCACACCCCATGGCCGATTACCAACCCATCAGCTGTGACCTGTACGACTGGCTGGAGATCGCCGCCAGCTGGCAGCTGCCCGTCACGATCACCGACCGGGATGGACGAACCTGGGCGGACAAGATCCGCACCATAGAAGCCAGCGATGGAGTCGAATATCTGCTGCTGGAGCGCGCTGAGCGCCTCAGCCTGGCGGACCTGGCGACCCTGGAACTCGTCTGGCAAGGGGAAGAAAAGCGGATCCACTTCGCCCCACCCCGCAGCCAATGAATAGCAAGAGGGCCAACCTGATCAGGTTGGCCCTCTTCGTTTGACGCTCAGATTCCCTGCCAGTCGCCACTCAACTCGCCAGCGCCGCCATCACATAGACGTCGAAGCGGTTGCTCTTGGTCTCGATGGCCATGCTGGGCTTGTGCTCGTTGAGCCAGCCCGCATAGTCGGGCCGCTTCACCACCACCCGCTTGTCAGCCATCCTGAGCGCCGCCGGCAGCAGGGCATCCGCGTCGAGATCCGCCCCCACCAGGGACTGGAACACCCGCATCTCTTTTTTCACCAGCGCCGACTTCTGCTTGTGGGGGAACATGGGGTCCAGGTAGATGACCTCCGGCCGCTCGGTCAGCGCCAGCAGGGTTTCCACCGCCGGGCCTTGCTGCAGTTGCATCCGCTCGCGCACCCAGGGGCCTATCTCGGGATCCTGCCCCGCCCGGGTCAGACCGTCCTGGAGCAGGGCCGCCACCACGGGGCTGCGTTCGATCAGGGTCACCTTGCAGCCGAGGGAGGCGAGCACGAAGGCATCGCGCCCGAGCCCGGCGGTGGCATCCACCACGGTCGGCATGGCTCCCGACTTCAATCCCACCGCCTTGGCGATGGACTGGCCGCGCCCGCCACCGAACTTGCGCCTATGGGCCACCGCCCCTTCCACGAAGTCCACATAGACGGCCCCCAGCTTGGGTTCGTCCAGCTTGCGCAGCTCCAACCGCGATGCGGTCAGCACCAGGGCGAAGGGCGCGGGAAACGCCACGTCGGCAAGGCGCTGGCGCAGGGCGTCGAGCTCGCCATCGCGGGCGGGCACTTCACTGAAAACCTGAATATGGGGCATAACATGGACTCATCACGGCGCAGAAGCCGGCATGATAGCAGAAGCGGGGGGTCAGCTCACCGTGGTCAGATTCGCCAGGTTCATTCCCTGACGGTTGAGGCTCAGGTACTCGGTCAGATCGTCGAAGGGCAGCGGGCGGCTGAGCAGATACCCCTGGGTGAAGGCGCACCCCTTCTGGCAGAGGAAGTTGAGCTGCTCCCGGGTCTCCACCCCTTCGATCACCACCTGCATGCCAAGGTTGTGCACGATGTTGATGATGCCGTCGAGCAGCAGGCGGTCCTGCTCGTTGAAGGGAATATGGCGTACGAAGGAGCGATCGATCTTCACCAGATCCACCGGGAAGGTACGCAGGTAGTTCAGTGCCGAGTAGCCGGTGCCGAAGTCGTCGATGGCCAGCTTGCAACCCGCCTCGCGCAGGGCATCGATCCGCACCCTGTGCTGATCGCTGGTCTCCATCAGCAGGGACTCGGTGATCTCGATGATGATGTCCGCCGGATCCAGCTCGAAGTGGCGGATCACCCTGAGCCACTCGTTGGCCTCCGGGTCTATGGTCTGGAACTCCAGGGTGGAGCGGTTGATGGACATCTGCAGATCCGGGAAGCCGGACTGCTGCAATCTGGCCAGATCCCGGCAAGACTGCCACAGCACCAGGGCACCCAGCCCCTGGATGAGCCCCGCCTCTTCCGCCAGCGGGATGAAATCCGCCGGTGAGACCTGACCCCAGTGGGGGTGATACCAGCGCACCAGGGCCTCCAGCTTGGCGACCCGGCCGCTGCGGTTGTCCCAGATGGGCTGGTAGGCCATGGTCAGCTGGCCCAGCTTGATGGCCTCCGCCAGATCGTGCTGCATCTGGTGGCGCTGGCTCACCTCTTCCCGCATGGAGGCGTTGTAGGTGCCGAGGGGACGTCCCTGGCGCTTGGCGACGAACAGGGCCTGCTCGGCATTGCGCAAGAGCTCGTCGCTGTCGCCGCCGTCATTGGGACAGAGGGTGATCCCCAGGGTGGCGGTCACATAGAGGTGCTGGTTGGCCAGCATGAAGGGACGGGCAAAGCCGCCGATCACCTGCTTGGCAAACACCTCGGCCTGACGGCGGTTGACGATGCCGGGCACCAGGAAGGCAAACTCGTCGCCGCCGATGCGGGCCACCAGGTCCTCGGTGCGCACCCGGCTCACCAGCCGATCCGATACCTCCCGCAGCAGGGCGTCGCCCACATGGTGATCCATGCTGTTGTTGACCGCCTTGAAGTTGTTGAGGTCGAGCACCATGAGGGCGAAGCGCTCCCCCCGCTCGCAGAAGCGGGCCAGACAGCGACCGAACAGCCAGCGGTTGGGCAGGCCGGTGAGGTTGTCGTAGTTGGCCTGGGCGGCGATCTTCTGCTCCGCCAGCTTGGTCTGGGAAAGATCGCTGAAGATGGCGATGTATTGACTGATCTTGCCCCCTTCCCGCACGGCGCTGATCATCAGCTGCTGGGGATAGAGCTTGCCGTTCTTGCGCTTGTTCCACACCTCCCCACGCCAGATCCCCACCCGCTCCAGGGCGTGGTACATGTCCGCATAGAAGGTCTGATCGTGCAGTCCGGACTTCAGCATGCTGGGCCGCTGGCCACACGCCTCCTCCTCGCTGTAACCGGTGATCTTCTCGAAGGCCGGATTGACCGAGATGATGCGGCTGTCGGCATCGCACACCAGAATGGCTTCGGATAGGTTGTCATAGACCCGGTGGGAGAGCTTGAGCTGCTCCGCATGGCGCCTGATGGGATCGATGTTCTCCAGCACCACCATGAGATAGTCGGGGTGCATCTGCTCGTTGCGGATCAGGGTCACCGTCACCCGTCCCCACAGGACGGTCCCATCCCGATGGAGATAACGCTTCTCCTGGGTAAACGCGGGACGCTCTCCCCGCTTGAGGGCGTCGTAGAGCGCAATACTGGTCTGCCAGTCGTCCGGATGGTTGATTTCGGCGACGGTGAGCTGTTGCAGCTCCTCCTGGCTGTAGCCGAGCATCTTCTCGATGGCCGGGTTCGCCCAGAGGATCTTGCCGCCCAGATCCACCTTGCCGATGCCCACGGGCGCATGGGACATCATGGTGTCCAGGAAGTGGTGATGTTCCGGTTGCGCCGGCTGCTCCTGGCTCTGGCGCTGCTGATACATCAGCGCCAGTTCACGACCGGCGAGCGGGGCCAGCAGACGCAGCAGGCCCACTATCTTCTCCATTCTCGGCATGGCCCGCTTGAACATGACGCTGCACAGGCCGATGGTCTCTCCCTCGGCGTTCTTGAGCGCGACGCCGGCATAGGCTCTCACCTCGCAGCGCTCCAGCACGGCGGCGTGGGGGAACAGCTGGCGGGTGCGATCACTGAACCAGGCTTCACCCTGTTGCATGGCGATCTCCCCCGGAGTGTCGGCGAGGGGGAAGCTGTAGGCGTTGATGTCGAGGGAGGCGGGATAGGCGGCATGCACGGTAAAGAACAGACCCGCCTGATCCTTGCCGGACACCAGGACGAAGTCAGCCCCCACCGCGTTGGCGATTTCACTCACAAAGGCATCAAAATATCCCTGACCACTCGAATGAGACAGGCTGGAGATGATTTGATAGACAGACTCGAGTGCTCGCCTCATGGCAAGGTTCTTTCTCTCCCTGGAAGGTAGAACCCGACTCTACTGAAGAGGCGGGGACAGTGCAAACATGCACTCCGCAAGATATTAAAAAGGCTTGGAAAAAGGGACCAAAAGGTCCCTTTTTCTATCAAAAATCACGTTTCGATCCCACTATGCCGCAAATGTGTACCTGCTTGAAGCTCCCGCAGTGGCGCGGCAGCTCATCCAATCGAGGCTCACTGTGGCGGCGGGACCTCACGCAGCGATACCGCTGTGACGCAGCAGCGCATCCACCTGGGGCTCCCGGCCACGGAAGGCACGGAACAGCTCCATCGGCTCCCTGGAGCCGCCCTTTTCCAGAATGTTCTTCAGGAAGGAGTGGCCCGTGGCCGGGTTGAAGATCCCCTCCTCCTCGAAGCGGGAGAAGGCGTCGGCAGAGAGTACCTCGGCCCACTTGTAGCTGTAGTAGCCCGCCGCGTAGCCGCCCGCGAAGATGTGGGAGAAGCTGTGCTGGAAGCGGTTGAACGCCGGAGGCGTCATCACGGCGACCTGACTGCGCACCTCAGCCAGCAGCGCAGGGATCTGATCCGCTCTGGTCGGGTCAAAGGTCTGGTGCAGACGGAAGTCGAACAGGGCGAACTCCAGCTGGCGCAGCATCTGCATCGCCGCCTGGAAGTTGCGGGCGGTCAGCATCTTCTCCAGCAGATCGGCGGGCAGCGGCTCCCCGGTCTCGTAATGGCCGGAGATGAAGGCCAGCGCCTCGGATTCCCAGCACCAGTTCTCGAGGAACTGGCTCGGCAGCTCCACCGCATCCCAGGCCACGCCGTTGATGCCGGCCACGCCGGCCACATCGATGCGGGTCAGCATGTGGTGAATGCCGTGGCCGAACTCATGGAACAGGGTGACCACTTCGTTGTGGGTGAACAGGGCCGGTTTGCCGTCCACCGGGCCGTTGAAGTTGCAGGTCAGGTAGGCCACCGGCTTTTGCAGGGAGCCGTCCTGACGGTAGCGGCGACCCAGGCAGACATCCATCCAGGCGCCGCCCTGCTTGTGCTCGCGGGCATAGAGATCCAGGTAGAAGCTGCCGCGCAGCTCGTCATCGGCGTCAAAGATGTCGTAGAAGCGCACGTCCGGATGCCAGGTGTCGATGCCGAGACGCTCGCGCACCTTCATGCCGAACACCCGCTTGACCACCTCGAACAGCCCCTTCACGACCCGACCTGCGGGGAAGTAGGGACGCAACTGCTCATCAGAGACCGAAAACTTGTGCTGTTTAAGCTTTTCTGCGTAATAGGCAAGATCCCAGGCCGCCAGTTCGTCCTGACCGTGCTGCTCGGCGGCAAAGGCGCGGATCTCCTCCAGCTCCGCCTTGCCTTGGGGCAGGGACTTGGCAGCCAGGTCGGTGAGGAAGTCCACCACCTGCTCCGGCTTGTCCGCCATCTTGGTCGCGAGGGAGAGCTCGGCATAGTTGGCAAAGCCCAGCAGTAGGGCCAGCTCCCGGCGCAGGGTGAGCAACTCGGTCATGATGGCGGAGTTGTCCCACTTGCCGGCGTTGGGGCCCTGGTCGGAGGCGCGGGTGGTGAAGGCCTCATACAGCTCGGCACGTAGGGCGCGGCTGTCGGCGTACATCATCACCGGCAGGTAGGAGGGGATGTCCAGGGTGAACAGCCACCCCTCCTTGCCCTTGAGTTCGGCCATCTGGCGCGCGGCAGCCTGGGCGCTCGCGGGCAGACCGGCCAGCTCGGCCTCGTCGGTCACCAGCTTGTGCCAGCCCTGGGTCGCGTCCAGCACGTTGTTGCTGAAACGGGAGGCGAGCTCCGAGAGGCGGGCCTGGATCTCGCCGTAGCGCTGCTGCGCCTCGGCAGGTAGACCGATGCCGGAGAGGCGAAAATCGCGCAGGGTGTTCAGGATCTCCTTGCGCTGGGCATCATCCAGCCGGGGGAAGTCATCGCTCTCGGAGAGGGCCAGATAGGCTTGATAGAGCCCTTCATGCTGACCGACATAGGTCTGGAATTCGGAAAGCAGCGGCAGGCAGGCATCGTGAGCCGCTCGCAGCGCCTCGCTGTTCTGCACGGCATTGAGGTGGCTGATGGGGGACCAGATCCGGGAGAGGCGGTCGTTGACCTCTTCCAGCGGGGCGATCAGACTGTCCCAGGTGTGAGGCTCCTTCTGGGCCAGCACATCCTCAATCTTCTGTTTGCAATCGGCGATGGCCTGCGTCACGGCAGGTTGCACCTGATCGGGCTGGATCTGGCTGAAGGGAGGCAGCGAGTCCATTGTCAGCAAAGGGTTAGTCATCTGCGGTACCTCTAAATGCTCTGCAGCCCCTGCCGTCCAGAAGCCTGCTTGGACCATCTAAGATGTAGGCAGAAACCCCATTTATCAAGCCTTTGCCGCCAAGAGACGGGCTTGTTGCCCACTTTTTCAGGCATTTTGTTCATAAAACCAGCACTTCATCTGCCAGAGACGACAATGCCGGCCCGAGGGCCGGCATTGTGAGGGCATGGACACTCCCCGCCTCAGCGTCGGGCGTCCTCTTTCAACCACTGGGCGACCCGCTTGGCGAAGTAGGTGAGGATGCCATCGGCCCCGGCCCGCTTGAAGCAGAGCAGGGATTCCATCACGCACTCCTTCTCCTTGAGCCAGCCGTTCTGGATCGCCGCCATGTGCATGGCGTACTCGCCGCTCACCTGATAGGCGAAGGTCGGCACGCCGAACTGATCCTTCACCCGGCGGATGATGTCCAGGTAGGGCATGCCCGGCTTGACCATGACGCTGTCCGCCCCTTCGGCGATGTCGAGGGCCACCTCGTGCAGGGCTTCGTTGCCGTTGGCCGGGTCCATCTGGTAGGTGGCCTTGTTGCTCTTGCCGAGGTTGGCGGCGGAGCCCACCGCATCGCGGAACGGGCCGTAGTAGTGGGAGGCGTACTTGGCGGAGTAGGCCATGATCTGCACGTTGACGAAGCCATTCTCCTCCAGCGCCGCGCGGATGGCACCGATGCGGCCGTCCATCATGTCGGACGGTGCCACCATGTCGGCCCCGGCGGCGGCATGGGAGAGCGCCTGCTTCACCAGGATCTCGGTGGTGATGTCGTTCTGCACATAGCCTTCGTCATCGATGATGCCGTCCTGGCCATGGGTGGTGAAGGGGTCGAGCGCCACATCGGTGATGACCCCGAGCTCCGGGAAGCGAGCCTTGAGGGCACGGGTCGCCCGCTGGGCCAGGGCATCCGGGTTGTAAGCCTCTTCCGCCATCAGACTCTTTCTCTCCAGCGGCGTCACCGGGAACAGGGCCACCGCCGGCACACCCAGGGCCACCAGTTCGGCGGCCTCTTCGAGCAGCAGATCGATGGAGAGCCTGTCCACCCCCGGCATGGAGGCAACGGCCTCTCGCTGACCCTCCCCCTCCAGCACGAACACGGGATAGATGAGATCGTCGACGGTCAGTACGTTCTCGCGCACCAGGCGGCGGCTGAAGTCATGTTTGCGCACCCGGCGCAGGCGACGGCCCGGGAAGGCCCCCGGAAGAGTTGTGGCCATGAATCACTCCAAAAGCGGAAGTTGGAAGAATGCGGCGGAGGTGGCCCGGGTATGGGCCAGCAAGGCCTCGGGCGCTTCACCACGGCAGGCCGCCACCACCTGGGCGATGTGCGGCAAAAAAGCGGGTTCGTTGCGTTTGGGCCTGGGTTTCAGATCCCGCGGCACCAGGTAGGGGGCGTCCGTCTCTATCATCAGGCGACCAGCCGGAATGCGGGCCACCTGCTCGCGCAGCAGCTGGCCACGGCGCTCGTCACAGAGCCAGCCGGTCACCCCGATATGCAGCCCCAGCGCCAGGCACTCGTCCAGCTCGGCGTCGGAGCCGGTGAAGCAGTGCAGCACGGCCCCCGGCAGGCGGGGCAACCAGGGGCGCAGGATCTCGACGAATTTGTCATGGGCATCGCGGCAGTGGAGAAACACCGGCATCCCGAGCTCGGCGGCGAGCGCCAGCTGGGCGTCAAACACCGCGTCCTGCACTGGACGGGGGGAGAAGTCCCGGTTGTAGTCGAGACCGCACTCGCCGATGGCCACCACCTGGGGCAGGGCCGCCAGTTCGCGCAAGGCGGGCAGGGTCTCCTCATCGACGCTCTTGGCATCGTGGGGATGCACCCCGGCGGTGGAGAAGCAGTAACCGGGCCAGCGGGCGGCCAATGCGGCGCTCTCGCGGCTGCCGGCCAGATCGGTGCCGGTCAGGATCAGGGCTTCCACCCCGGCGGCGCGCGCGCGTTCCACCAGGTCGGCCTGTTCGCCGGCGAACTGGCTGCTGGTCAGGTTCAAACCGATGTCGATCATGGAGTCAGGGGTTCCGGACAAACGAGGTGCATATCAGGCATTTGAAAACCAGCTACTCGATGGGGCCTTACCATACGCCTCGAACGGATGCATGAAAAGAGGAAGGGAGCCTCAGCTCCCCTCTTCCGTTTGTTGCTGCTCTTCGTCCTCTTTCTTCACGTAGAAGCGGGCGAAGAACAGACCTATCTCCCACAGGCCCCACATGGGGATCGCGAGCAGGGTCTGGGAAAATACATCGGGCGGCGTCAGCAACATACCGACCACGAAGACCCCGACGATGACGTAAGGGCGCTTCTCCTTCAGGCTCCTGGGGGTGGTCACCCCGGTCCAGCAGAGCAGTATGGTGGCCACCGGGATCTCGAACGCCACCCCAAACGCGAAGAACAGGGTCAGCACGAAGTCCAGGTAGCTGGCGATGTCAGTCGCCACCGTCACCCCGGCGGGGGCGGTACTGGTGAAGAAGCCGAACACCAGGGGGAACACCACGTAGTAGGCGAACGCCATCCCCGCATAGAACAGCACGGCGCTGGAGGCCACCAGAGGCAGGATCAGCCGCCGTTCGTGCTGGTACAGACCGGGTGCGATGAAGGCCCAGGCCTGATAGAGCAGATAGGGGATCGCCACGAAGAAGGAGACCACCAGGGTCAGCTTGATGGGCGTGATGAAGGGCGTCGCCACATCCGTCGCTATCATGCTGGTGCCTGCTGGCAACTGGCTGAGCAGCGGCTGGGCCACGAAGTCGTAGATGTTGTTGGAGAAGTAGATGAGCGCGATGAACACCAGCAGAATGGCGGAGATCGCGCGCAGCAGACGGGTTCTCAGCTCCACCAGATGGCTGATGAGGGGCTGTTCTGCCTGACTCATGGCTTCACCTCCCCTTTGGCTGCGGACTCGCTGGCGGGCACAGGCTCGCTCTCTCGCTGGCTGTTGACCGGTGGCACCTCTGGGGTCGCGGGCACCGAGGCCGCCACCGGAGTGGCTGGCTCAGCCTGGGCGGACTCCCGAGGCGGACAGATCTCGTTCTCCCCCTGATAGGGACGATTCACAGACTGGGCGGCCGCTTTCAACTGCTCGATGGATTCCTGCAGCTCGGGGCTCAGGTTGTTCATCTGCAACCGTTCGGCCTTCTTCAGATCGTTGTGCAGATCCTGCAACTTGAGCTCCTGTTCCAGCTCGGCCTTGACCGAGTTGGCGGTGCTGCGGATCAGCCTTATCCAGTGGCTGGCGGTGCGGATCGCGACCGGCAACCGCTCGGGACCCAGCACCACCAGGGCGACGACGCCGATGACGACCAGTTCCCAAAAACCGATGTCGAACATGGCTTAGGCCTGATCTTTGTCTTTCTGCTTGGCGGCTTCGGCGTTGCTGGCCGTCTCGTTCAACTGCTTGGTCGGGAACTCGGCATCTTTCTGCTCGGGTTTGGTGTCGGCCGGCTCATCGGAGAGCGCCTTCTTGAACCCCTTGACCGCCGCGCCCAGATCGCCACCGATACCGCGCAATTTCTTGGTGCCAAACAACAGCACGACGATGACTGCGATGATCAACAACTGCCAAATACTGATACCACCCATGACTTTCTCTCCGGATAGGCGCCCGATGGCGCAGGTTATTTAATGGGAACGGGTTCGCAACCAACCCAGCAGCCAGCATAACCCGGCGCCGGCGAGGCTGATTTGTCCCCACTCAATGTGTTGTTTCTGGGTCAGCAAGAATACACCCGCGAGCAGCAGGCTGGCTCCAACCCCTAAGAGGTAGCGGGCCT
The DNA here is from genome assembly GCF_040908165.1 of Aeromonas sp. R6-1. Classification (NCBI taxonomy): domain Bacteria; kingdom Pseudomonadati; phylum Pseudomonadota; class Gammaproteobacteria; order Aeromonadales; family Aeromonadaceae; genus Aeromonas; species Aeromonas sp. R6-1. Next base: position 5,078 of record NZ_JBFODF010000054.1, on the reverse strand, counting down.
GCCCCTGACGGCGACTGTGGCGACGGAAATCGGCAAACATCTGGTCGAAGTGGTGCTGCTGATGGCGGGCCTGACGCAGGGTCTCATAGACCAGCTCCGGCAGCTCCGGCAGTTTCTCCGCCCAGAACGGCGCCTTCTCCTTGATGGCATTCCACACCGCCTTGGGGCCGACCTGCTCGTGCATCCAGTTTTCCAGATAGGGCTTGGCGGTCTGCCACAAATCCAGCTGGGGATAGAGCTGGCGACCCAGCCCTTCCACATAGAGCAGGGTCTTTTGCAGCAGCACCAGTTGCGGCTGCACCTGCATGTTGAAGCGACGGGCGGTGTTGAACAGATTGAGCAGCACGTGGCCGAAGGAGATCTCGGAGAGAGGTTTCTCGAAGATGGGCTCCAGCACGGTGCGGATGGCGAACTCGAACTCGTCCACCTTGGTATCGGGCGGTACCCAGCCTGACTCTACGTGCAGCTCGGCCACACGGCGGTAGTCGCGGTTGAAGAAGGCGAGGAAGTTCTCCGCCAGGTAGCGCTTGTCTTCCCGGTTGAGGGTGCCGACGATGCCGCAGTCGATGCCGATCCAGAGCGGATTCTCCGGGTGTTCGAAAGAGACGAAGATGTTGCCCGGGTGCATGTCGGCGTGGAAGAAGCTGTCGCGGAACACCTGGGTGAAGAACACTTCCACTCCGCGCTCGGCCAGCAGCTTCATGTTGGTGCCGTTGGCTTCCAGCGCGGCAATGTCGGAAACCGGAATGCCGTAGATGCGCTCCATCACCAGCACCTGCTCACGGCAATGGTCCGTGAACACCTCGGGCACATAGAGCGCCTCGGAACCGGTGAAGTTGCGGCGCAGCTGGATGGCGTTGGCCGCTTCGCGCATCAGGTTGAGCTCGTCGAGTATGGTCTTGCGATACTCCTCCACCACCTCGACGGGGCGCAGTCGTCCGCTCTGGGGCACGAAACGGGCCACCAGACGGGCCAGGGCCTGCATCAGGCGCAGGTCGGCCTCGATGACCGGCTCGATATCGGGACGGATCACCTTGATGACGATCTCGCGGCCGTTCTCCTTCAACCGGGCGGTGTGCACCTGGGCGATGGAGGCGGACGCCAGCGGCGTCTCGTCGAAGTCATCGAACAGGGCCTCGACGGGGCAACCCAGGCTCTCTTCAATCTGGCGACGGGCGGCCTGACCACAGAAGGGAGGCACCCTGTCCTGCAGCAGGGCCAGCTCTTCGGCAATGTCAGGGGGCAGCAGGTCTCGGCGGGTCGAGAGCATCTGGCCGAACTTGATGAAGATGGGACCCAGGGCCTCGAAGGCGAGGCGAATACGGGCACCACGGCTCATGCCTTGTTGCTTGTTCTTGAGCCAGAACAGACTGCGACGGGCCAGACGGCCAGGCCAGGGCTGATAACGAGCGGGCACCAACTCGTCGATGCCCTGTTCCAGCAGGATGCTGACGATGCGATAGAGGCGTTTGAACTCCTTCGGGGTCATCAGCTCACCTGCTGTTCGAGGCGGGCAAGCCGCAACTCGATCGCCTTCATCTGTTGGGCCAGCTCTTCGACATCGTCATTGAAGCTCGCCACTTCCAGCGGACCCGGGGCAAGCCTCGCCTCCTCGGTCAGATACTCGGCCACTTGACGCTGGGAACGGCACAACTCTCGCCCTACAAAACGGCGAGCCTGACGGGCACCACTGCACAGGGTGTGGGCCACCACGTCGCCGGTGTAGCGGGACAGCTCCTCTTCCCAGTCGATATCGAGCTCGCCAAGCAGGGCGCTGAATGCCTGCACCAGCTGGGGGTCACCGCTCAGGTCCAGCTTCTCCTCGCGGATGTAGCGGGTCAGGGCGGAAGGCTCCTTGAGCAGGCCGAGGGCGGTCAGGGAGAGGCTCAGCACCGCATCCGCCTCCCCTTCAAACCTGGCCAGCACATCCAGACGGCGCTCCGAGAAGACAAACCAGAGCGGCTTGAGCTCGCGCAGCTCCAGTTTGAGTACCTTGCCCGTCAGCTTGCGCAGCCGCTCCGGGCTCTGTTTGTCCAAGGCCAGCAACTGGTTGAGGCTGGTTTCGATCACCGCGGTGACCATGGCATCCATCGGCATAGGCGACCTTAAAACTTGTAACCGCGGTGCAGGGCAACCACGCCCTGGGTCAGGTTGTAGAACTCAACCTGTTCGAACCCGACATTCTCCATCATGCCTGCCAGGGTCTGCTGATCCGGGTGCATGCGGATGGATTCCGCCAGGTATTTGTAACTTTCGCTGTCATTCGCGACGATTTCGCCCATTTTCGGCAGCAATTTGAAGGAATAGAGATCATACAGCTTGGCGATCACTTCGCTCACCGGCTTGGAGAACTCCAGCACCAGCAGGCGGCCACCCGGCTTGAGCACCCGGAACATGGAGGCGAGCGCCTTGTCCTTGTCGGTGACGTTGCGCAGGCCGAAGCCGATGGTGATGACGTCGAAATGGTTGTCAGGGAACGGGAGCGCCTCGGCATTGGCCTGCACGTAGGAGACGTTGTTGGCCACCCCCAGGTTGCGCAGTTTGTCGCGGCCCACTTTCAGCATGGAGTCGTTGATGTCCGCCAGGACCACCTGACCGGTCTCACCCACGATGCGGGAGAACTTGGCGGTCAGATCCCCTGTGCCGCCAGCCAGATCCAGCACCTTCTGTCCTTTGCGGACACCGGAGCAGTCGATGGTAAAGCGCTTCCAGAGGCGATGGATGCCGAACGACATCAGATCGTTCATCAGATCATACTTGGCCGCTACCGAATGAAAGACACCGGCGACCAGGGTTTCCTTCTCGGTCGCTGCCACGGTTTTATAGCCAAAATGCGTAGTAGTAGTCTGTTCCGACATCCCTCAAATACCCATAGAGCAAAGAATGGCCGCCAGTTTACCAGAGCCGATGGCGTGCGGACACCTCAAACCCGGCTTGCGACCAACTGCATCCCCAGCACGACCATGGCCAGACAGAGGAACAGATTGAGACCGATATTGAGCAGCGCCTTCAGATAGGCCCCTTGCTGGGCCAGCACGACCGTGTCGAGGGCAAAGGAGGAGAAGGTGGTCAAGGCGCCGAGGATACCCACCATCAGCAATGGTTTCATCGGGTGTTCCACCACGTGACCATGGCTGATCAGCGCATAGGCAATCCCCATGATGAAGGAACCCACCACGTTGACCACCAGGGTGCCATAGGGAAAGTGGCGTCCCAGCAGCCATGCCATCAGCTCGGCGATGCCAAAGCGCAGGCAGGCACCGAAGGCGCCCCCGACAGCGACAAATAACCAGGTTTGCATCAAGCAGTCTCCAAGAGTGTCAGGTTGGCATTATGCAAAATGTCGGCAGCAGGGGACAGCCGGGCAATTAATCGACCCTGCTAGACCCTAGCGGCGAAAGTCTACCGATTCTGCATTCACAAGATGGAGGGTCGTCTCGGCCGGGCGAGTATCGGCGATGACTCTGCCATGGCGGATGGAATAACGCACCGGCACTTGGCGGCGCACCGCATCGAAACCATTCTCTGCAGGAAGGATCAGCAGGTTGGCGGGCTTGTCCACCTCGATGCCGTAGCGATCCTGCACGTTCAGGGTGCGGGCGCTGTGGCTGCCGATGAGCTTGAGACTGTCGTTGATCTGTTCATAGCCCATGATCTGGCAGACATGCAGCCCCATGTGCAGCACCTGCAACATGTTGGCCGTGCCCATGGGATACCAGGGATCGAACACGTCGTCGTGGCCGAAGCAGACGTTGATGTTCGCCTCCAGCATCTCCTTCACCCGGGTGATGCCACGACGCTTGGGATAGCTGTCGAAGCGCCCCTGCAGGTGAATGTTCACCAGCGGATTGGCGACGAAGTTGATGTCCGCCATCTTCAGCAGCCTGAACAGTCGCGACGCATAGGCACCGTTATAGGAGTGCATGGCGGTGGTGTGGCTGGCGGTCACCCTATGGCCCATGCTGCGCTCGTAGGCCAGGGTTGCCAGCGTCTCGATAAAACGGGACTGTTCGTCATCGATTTCGTCGCAATGCACATCCACCAAAACCTGATATTTCTCCGCAAGATCGAAGACGTAGTGCAGACTTTCGACCCCGTACTCCCGAGTGAACTCGAAATGGGGGATGGCACCGATCACGTCGGCCCCCAGCTTGAGGGACTCTTCCAGCAATGCCTTGCCGTTGGGGTAGGAGAGGATCCCCTCCTGTGGGAAGGCCACTATCTGCAGCTCCACCCACTCCTTCATCTCCTCCCTCACCTCCAGCATCGCCTTCAGAGCAACCAGATTGGGGTCGGAGACATCCACGTGGGTACGGACAAACTGGATGCCGTTCGCAATCTGCCATTTCAGCGTCTGGATGGCGCGCTGTTTCACATCCTCATGGGTCAGCAGCGCTTTGCGCTCGGCCCAACGCTCGATCCCCTCAAACAGGGTACCGGAGAGGTTCCAACTCGGCTCGCCAGCCGTCTGGGTGGTATCGAGGTGAATGTGCGGTTCGATAAAGGGGGGGATGACAAGGCCTTGCTCACCATCAAGCTCGCGGGCAGAGAGCAGCTGAGTGCTCATGGGCTCAATGGCCCGGATCACGCCTCCCTGACAGAGGATTTGCCACATCCCTTCCCTGCCCGTCAAACGCACATTCCTAATCAGCATGTTCTTTCCCCTTCGAAAGCGTGGTTGTCTTTGCCAATCCACAACTTAGCCCGGATCCCTTTAATAGAGAAGCGCCGCCCGGAAAGCATACGGGATAGAAAGGGAGGATATGTCAGCAACAAGAAGGTGCGACATTGCAGGACTGCAATTTGCGATGGATGGCCTGAAAAGCAGATACAAAAAAGCCTCCCGATTGGGAGGCTTTCTTATTTAATGGTGCTGATACCCAGAATCGAACTGGGGACCTCATCCTTACCAAGGATGCGCTCTACCGACTGAGCCATATCAGCACACTAACCGGTAAAGACCACGCTCAATGCGTAATCTAAAATTGGGTGCCTGGCAGTGTCCTACTCTCGCATGGCGAATGCCACACTACCATCGGCGCTACAGCGTTTCACTTCTGAGTTCGGCATGGGGTCAG
>NZ_JBFODF010000053.1:243846-415496 GCF_040908165.1 Aeromonas sp. R6-1 | reverse complement strand
GCCTTCCTAAGAAACATCCTCGATTGCCTGTAGGGTGAAACCAAACTCGGCGGCCCGCCGGTGCAATCCCTTGACCACCCGCTCGCGGTACTGCTGCTCATAGTGGTCGGCGCCGGGATCCTGATATTCCATACCAAAACGCATTGCGTTGTAGAACAAGACCGCAATCTTGCGCGCGGTGGCGGTGACAGCCTTCGCTTTGCCGATACGCGCCGACAACCGTCGATAGAATGCCCCCAGCGCCGTATTTGTTCTGCCAATGGTCACCGCTGCCAGTCGTAAGTGGGCGGTCACTCGATTCTTGGTCTTGCGAGTATGAGCTGACAACACCTTGCCGCCACTGATCCGGCAGCCCGGAGCCAGTGTCAGCCAGGAGGTGAAGTGTTGGGCCGTTCGCCAGCGACTCAGGTCCGTTCCACACTCGGCCACCAGACGCAGTGCCAGGTAAGGGCCAATGCCATGGATTTGAGTCAGATCGATACCGACCAGCTGATAGAGCAAGGTGCGCACATCGAAGTTGAGTGCGTTCGGTTGCCGGGTACGGTGGCGAGGCTTGGGTAGCGCTTCGCTGGGGCGGGGCTTTCCACGAGAGAGTTGTTGCAAGCTTTGGGCAATCTGTTCATCACAGAGAGAAATCTGGGCCTGGTAGGCGTCGTACATGGCCAGTGCCTGACTCAAGGCAAACACATGCTCGGGCTGGTAATTGCCAACCAGCGCACGTTGGATAGTTTCGACGCTCGACTGACAGCGCAGGTCGCGCATGGCGGCGAGCATCGTGGCATTGCGCTCTCCTGCGACAATGGCACGGATGATCCGCATACCGGTGGCGCCGGTGATGTCACTCACCACATGCTGCAATTGCAGATTCATGTGGGTGAGCACCTTTTGCATGTGCTGGATATGAGCCGCAGCGTAATCGAGGTGACGTTCACGTAGCCGCAGATAACTGCGCAGCGCGGCGATCTCCCGCTCAGGATGGAAGCTGGCGCGCAGTAGACCGCAAGCATGCAGGCGCTGGATCCATTGCGCATCGTTGACGTCGGTTTTTCGCCCTGGTACGGCCCGGGCATCCCTGGCGTTAGCTAAGATGACCTGTAAGCCATGGGTCTCCAGGATCTCATACACGGGTATCCAATACACGCCCGTTGACTCCATTGCCACGGTGGTGATCCCAAGCTCGACCAACCAAGCAGCCATACGCTCCAGGTCTGCCGTGAAAGCCTGAAAGGTTTGCACTGGTTCTTCGGCGAGCGCGGTGGGCACCGCAACCACATGGAACCGCGAACCGATATCGATGCCCGCGGCGAAGGCATGGATGATCGGTAAACCGTGTTCAGTGTTGTGCTTTTTCATGAATACCCCTCCATCACAAAATAGTGCCGGACGGGGACTCGGATTCGATCACATTCCTAAACGGGGTCACCAAGGTGCCACCACTCACGGGTCCGCAGCTTCCCCTGGGTCAGGTTTTTTGACGGGGACTCAGCCTCCAAAAAGCAGACGACCACTGTCCGGTGAGGTCAGTGTAGTGGACGTGTTTCTAATTCCATGGGCCACGGAGTGCCGGGGAGGCGGTTTTTTAGAATGGCCTTTTCGCGTTCAAGCCGGTTGATGCGGGCTTCCAACTCCTGAATTTTTTGCTGCTCAGGGGTCAGCGCCCGGTTAGCAGGTGTAGCGCCACTTCGTTCTGATTGAAGTTGCTGAACCCATCGACGCAGCACAGTTTCGCCGACATCCAGTGAACGGCTGGCTTCGGGGACTGAATAGCCTTGGTCGAGCACCAGGGATGCGGCTTCCAGCTTGAACTCGGCAGTAAATGAGCGACGTAATCTTGTCATTGAACACCTCAAATAATGGTGGCGACTGTACCACCTAAAACGGTGTCCGGGATGATTAGACCACTACAGACTAAATTGACCGCTGTTTCAAACACACCACCCAACACCGCCGAATCGCGCGAGGCGTTTGGCATCGCGCTGCGTATCGCTTCGACTTTGGCATTCGCGTTGATGGCTGTCTGCATCAAGGCCTTGGGAGATGACATTCCACTGGGCCAGGTCGTGTTTTTCCGCTCGGCGCTGGCGCTGATCCCGCTGGTCGGCTTCTTGTGGTGGTGCGGTGATCTCCGACATGGCCTCTCCACGCATCGCCCGCTGGGCCATATCATACGATGCCTGGCAGGGGCGACGGCGATGTTCACCTCCTTCGCGACCTTGCGGCTGTTGCCGCTGGCCGAAGCGAATATGCTTTCCTATCTCTCGCCCGTCCTGCTGGCTCTGATGGGGTGGGTATTTCTCCATGAGGGATTCGGCCTGCGCCGCGCGGTGGCGGTGCTGCTCGGCCTGGCAGGCGGTGTCGCACTGGTGGTACCGGCCTTTGGCGGCGACCTGCCCGAGGGATCTGAACTCGGCGTTATGACGGGGCTTGTCACCGCCCTGCTGACCGCCATTGCACTTTTGCAGGTACGCAGGCTGACGCAAGCGGGCGAAAAGGCGGGAGCGATAGCATTCTGGTTTACAGTCGTATCGGCATTGTCGGGCCTCTGCACCGCGATTTTCGGTTGGAGCTGTCCGACAGCTGGGCAATGGGGACTCCTGATCGGGGCAGGGATGTCAGGCGGAATCGCTCATATTCTCATGACGCTTTCGTTCCGCCATGCTGAAGCCTCAGCCCTTGCACCTTTCGAGTATCTGTCGGTGCTCTGGTCGGTGCTTCTGGGAGGGGTGCTGTTCTCTGAGATCCCGAGCTGGAGTTTTCTGTTCGCCTGCCCGCTCATTGTTGCCAGTGCCGTCATCGCCAGCGTGTCGAAGCGATAATTGTATCGGGCACGTTGTGGCGCCGGCGCAGCTTGGTTAGTGGTACCGGGAGCTAGGTCAGGTTTGCCAGTCACCCCCGATAGAATCGGGAGAGATTGATGTAGTCAGGGTAACTCACGGTAATGATCACCGGATGCCCCGGCTGCCAAACAGGCGTGCTTTGTTTTATCTGATGATAGAGATACCGGAGGCTGATAAGGTCTGGTGGTTGCACATATGCCGTTTGTTAAGCTCGGGGGCATAGCGATGCACCTCGAGTCCGGTGATAAGACGGGTCATGTTCGGTGACTCTAATGATGCAAAGGGCCAGCCTGTGAGGGCTGGCCCTTTATGTTGTTTGTTGATGAGCGAGACAGTCGGGCGTCAACGAGCGCAGTTAGCCGTCTCATTGATAACCGGCTTGCAATTGAGTCGGTCCAGCAGGTGCAGCGAGCCGTACTGGGCCACCAGCCGGTCTATGGCCATCTGGGCGCAGGCTGTTCTGCTGGGCTTATTCTCAGGAATTGCGTAACGAGCGGTCAGCCAGCCGCCGAGCAGGGCAATGCGGTAGCCGCTCGGAATATGGGTGAGCGAGGTGCCGATGCCCCTCCCGTGAATGAGAAAGGGCACTGCTTGGCCGCCGATGTCGATATCCATGCGTTGGCCCTTCAGCTCAAAGGTGGTGAGCTCGCCGGTTTGCGGATGTTTGCCAGGCACCTTGATGGTGTTATTTTTGGCCATTTCACACCTCCGGCTTGCGTTCAAAGTGGCGGGTTACAACGCCCGCCTCCGGGTCAATGCTGATAAACGCCAGGGCTTGCGGGTGGTACTGGTAGAGCCGCGCCAGCTCGGCACGAAACGCCTCAACGTTCGGCGCAATCACATGGCTGGTATCTCCCTCGGCATAGGTAAAAGTCTCCAGCTTCTCGGTATTAATCCAGATACCGAAGTACCAGGCGTCTTCCTCGGTATCGTATTGCTGCCAACCTTGAGCCAGTAGCGTCCGGTCGTAGTAGTAGCGGTCAGCCTGATGGCTACCCCGGTCGATGCGGCAACCTGTCACAGTGAGCTCGAACGGGATACGCCTTGCTTTGTGAGCCTTCTTGACTCTGCGCAGCAGCTTGAGGGCTTTGGCTCTACTACGGCCATTACCGAGTGGTTGCGGCTGCCTGGCCCGCAATCCCAGGTGGGTCATTATCTTCGGCGCGGAGTTGTGGTTCAGCTGACCGATGGCAGTGGTGATCTGCCGAGCGGTCAGGGTCTTGTAATCACGCAGGTCGTGCATGGTTGGGTTCCTTAAAATGCAAACAGCCCATCGGGGTGAGGAGCTGTTAGAGGTCTTGTTTGTACTGGTGGCCGTGACTCAGGTATGACTACTCCAATCCGGCGTGTCGTTACTGCCGTGGTTGACGTAGGCCCCGACAATCACCCGTTGCCACTCGCCGACCGGTTGGCCCGCTGCATTACAGGGGCAACGAAAGCGGGCAAAGCTAATCTCTCGTGGCAGGTGCTCACACATGTCACGTGGACTGACAAAGAGCATGGTCTTGTACAGCACCGGGTTGGGCGCGACCAACAGATTACCGATACGCCGCCCTTCGATATCGTGGGCATAGGCGAAACCTGGCAGCATCAACTGCTGGGCGATGAGCTTGGCCAGCCCAGGATGTACACACATAGCTTCCGCCACGGCGGCCTGACTAAAGCTGTCGATGAACTCAATCATACTGAGCTCCTTTGATGTTTGATGTAAACCCAGAAGGGATGAATCGGGGGAACATGGATTACAGCATTCCACGCTCAGCCATGGAGACGACCCCTTCGGCGCCAATCACCAGGTGGTCAAGTAGGCGGACATCCACTAGCGCAAGGGCATTGCGCAGGACGTCCGTGATTTGCTTATCCGAAAGGCTGGGCTCCGGGTAACCAGAGGGATGATTGTGGGAGCAGAGGATAGCTGCACTGTTAAGCGCCAAGGCTCTCTTGACCACTTCTCTTGGATGCACACTGGCAGCAGTCAAGGTCCCGTGAAACAACTCCTCCAGGGCAATAACGCGATGTTGATTATCAAGAAACAGCACGGCAAAGGTCTCCCGCTCTCGTCCTTGAAGCAGGGTTTGCAATCGTTGAGCTGCCATCTGGTGAGAGGTGATTGCAGAACCTTTGGCAAGTCGCTTGCGGGCAACCTGGTTGGCCATATGCAGCAGGTCTTGCTCGGTCACAGGTTCGGTAACGACATAGGTGCCAGGGAATTCCCCAGCCTTGAGTTTGTGGTAACGCATTATGGGTTTCTCCAAATAAACAAAAACCCCGACACGCAGATAGCATGTCGGGGTTAAAGAGAGGTAATTGGGGCACACCTAGGGGAGATCAGGTCGCTTTGGGAATAGCTCCGGCTCTCGACGCTGGCGTACTCTTCGCCGGCATCAGCGACTCTGGGGCCAACACGTTCAGCAGGCTAGCCAGAGCAAGGCAGCAGGCTTCCACGACCCACAGATATACGCTGTAGCACTGAATGGTTAGGCCACTATCACTTACAACCTGCGTCTCTCCCTCCCGATTGATGACCTCAGGATCAATGGCTATCGGTTTTTTAGGCATCATCGACCTCCTCTTGAGGTAAGGGGTCACTCTCCACGCAATAGCCGTGATGGATACAGGTGCGCTGCAGGTTGCTCAGAAAGTCTCCCAGTACACGGGGCTGATCAGAGAACGGGACGGGCCCTGCCTGGCTACGCCAGAAACAGCGGCGCGTGGGATCCACACATATTTCATCTATCGGCTGGCTCATGGTGCGCCAGTCCTCAGCATTGGTGAGGGAGAGAAGTTGCCACTGCATGCCAGACCAACGTAGATGCAGGGTGACGGTGCGGGCGTTCGGGCTACCAGGAGTCAGATGCAGCAACCAGCGCTCGCCCCGGCGAGTCGGCTGCAGTTTGGCTTTGGCGGCGACCAGTCCCAACCACTGGCACGAGTAGTGGGACAACGGCAGTTCGTTAGTCATCACACACCTCCTAATCCCCACTCACGATGACGGTGAAATACCCTAGCTGGCCATAGGCGATGAAACTGCTCTGCCACAGGGCAAACAGTTCCCGCGCTTCCACGCCGGGCAGTGGTCCCCAGCCCTGCAGATAGTGCTCATCACAGGAGAGGTTGAAGTCGAGCTCTTTGCCGAGCTCTGCATCCTGGCCGAGCCCCTGATAACTGAAGTCGGTGATGTAATCGAAGACCCAGCCGTGCAATCCCCGAATAAGCCGCAGCTCTACCGGATGGACGCCACCCGTCTCGGCACTGTAGCCGGGGCTGCGAAAGTTGAAGGTCAGGGTCGAGAGGTCGGTGAGGTCGAGCTGTTGTTCCCGCACGACACGGCGCAGCAAGTCAGGTAGCTCAGGCGAGATCGGCAGAGCCATCCCTGCCTGGTGAAATGGCATGGTCATCATGGTGTGTCCTTTCGTATCGAATGTGAGAGCCGTTAATCCCTGAACCAGCGCCAGGCGCGATAGAGGCCGTAGGTGGCAGCCAAGGGGGCCGCCAGCGAGGTGGCCGAGGTCCCCAGCAACGCACCGACTACAGCGGTCACAGCGGTAGTCGCTGACGGGTTCAGTGCCGTGCTGCTGGCCATGCCAGACAGGGCGGCCTGAGGGGACTTCTGGGCCACTGTGCGATGTGCCTGATGTGCGATACACCCCGTGGAAATGAGCTGGTTAATCTGCTTGCTGTAGTGAAAGCCCTCGATACACCAGAGAACGAAGTGCTCACAGTTGTTAAAGAGCGCGCTGTAGTGAGCCTCTCCAAGGCGGGAGTAAGCACGGTCGATGCTCTCCTCCCGGTTGAAGGCACGCGAACGATGGTGCTGGATGCGATAGCCCCGCCCTTGCTCAAACTCGGCAAGCGTGGTGATGGCTATCTGACCGGAATGTATACCAGCACTGACCCCCTGGTAGTGGATGACCTGATGGTCCCCCAGATAGAGGCCGTGGTGCTGGTAACCGGCACGGGGTGAAACGAGGTGGTCCCCCGGTTGTGGTAATGGCATGGTTAATCCTTGTCTTTGTAAGAAAAGCGGCATAAACAAAAAGGACACCATCATGGTGTCCTTTAGGGGAGATGTTCTGTTGATCAGGAAAGAGGGACTCTTACTAATCCATCGGTGAAAACCAGAGATGTTACAGTTTGAGCGAGCGCTTCATCCCCTCTTTGGTTGCTAACTGTTTAATGAATTCAGGGGCCCACTTTTTGCCTGTCACCACATCAGCAATCATCTTGTCGCTCATATGCGGCACGTTATAAATGAGCTTGATGATAAGGCCTCCTAGGCTGCTGCCATTAATCGTTGTTAGTGTTTTCCAAATTCCCATATCGCAAACCTTTATGATGTAAATTTGACCACCTATGAGTGCACCTCAATGGAGCGCTGTCAGCGATCTCTACAGACCAACCAGTAGAGTAATCCCGCCAAAATCGGGTCGATGATCAGCCCGAGAATGAACCACCCCCAAAATGAGCGACCGTTGCTCGAGGCAACAATGCCTAGCAGCAAGGCAAGTCCGAACCATAGCAGTGGAATGATCATGTTTATTTCTCCTGTTACAAGATGTTGGCAATAGGGGGCCATCCGACGAGATACCAAGTCGGTTGGTAGAGTGTGGCTAGCATGCTGCCAGTGGATGCACTGGTAGATGACAAAGGCCACCGTGGGAGATTAGGTATTAGATTGTGATGTGAGCTCCATTCATTTTAGGTCTAGAAATTTCAAAAATAGATCTAATTAGTTGATATTCAACCTTTTGAGTCATTAATGTCAATGAGTCCATGGTCAACCATAAGGGTTGACTGGAGGACTTATGACTGACATCAACTTTGAAGAGCTTGCCAAGAGCGTTGGTAAAGCGATTGGACGCCAACGCCACCAGGCAGGGCTGACTCAAGATCAAGTGGCTGAGCACCTAAAAATAGGTATGGAAGCCGTCTCCCGAATGGAGAGAGGTCTCGTGGTGCCGACAGTCGTGCGGCTCGCTGAGCTGGCTCAGCTGTTTGGCTGTGATCTCGCAGACTTCCTGTGTGAGACCAGCAATCGTCCCACCGAACAAGGCATGGTGATTAGCCAACAGTTAGCCAAACTCGACACAACAGACAGGGAGCTTGTCCTGGAGGTGGTTGGTAAGCTGGCGGCAAGACTGGCACGTTAATGGCTTGCTGTTCGCATAGATGACTGACGGATGCTGATAAACTCAGGAGGATACAATGGCCCTTCCATGCGGATTTACAGCAATCTGTGCTTGGTGTCCCCTGATGATATCTATCTGAGTTTCTTTTCAATCGAACCGACAAAGTACTAACCGAGGTCTGCCAAGACGAGGTTGGCGCGATGGTGTCTCCATACGCCCGAAGGTCCGACGACCGGCTGGCAATACCGCCAGTATTTGCGTATCCAGCTTGGTCAGATAACTCAGTGCATTAATCAGGTTTATACGCTTGGCTGTATCGCTGTAGTGGACCATCCCAATCCCATCAGTACCCCATTCCAGATATTCCCCCCGCCTGATCTGACAATTGAAATAGCTCCCGTTATTGTCGGTTATATCCTCCCACAGCTCCCCCAGTGTTCTACTCAGCGAGATATCTCGTTGGTGAACAGCCCCATTAAAAATAAACGTAATGTGGGTATGAAAATGTCTATCAACACCAAACTCTAGTTTCCAGATATAGCCTACCAATGCAGGATATTTGTTCTGTACTCGACGAAGGTAACATCGCAGGTAATTCGTCACGAGGTCTAACGTTAACTGATCGTAGTAGGCTTTGCGATAGCCGATATCCAATCGGATGATTAATAGCTTGGCATGCTGGTCGAATAGGCTAGTAACATACGTCTCTATACTGAGCTGATTGCGGCATTCAACGCGTTTGAGGTTCTTTAGGCGCTTACGGTGGACCTTACTCTTGAACTCTCTTAGAAAAGCATACAGCGCGTTATTGATATCCCTGGCTAATTCGTCACCCACATCACTATCGAGATATCTCTCATGGATGAGGTGCAATCCATAGACCTCTCGCATGTGCGTTAGGAATAACTCTATCGTTGGATGCGATGACGATATTTCCTCATGACAATAAAAATAATCACACACTGTATCCAACGCATTAAAGAGTTTGGTTGATAGTCTACGGTCAATGCAAGTGATGCGTGACTTATCTGGTGCTGAATAAACAGCCCTGACAATAGGAAGCGTTGTATTTTGGAGCTGGTCTGTTATAGATAGGATATCTAAAAGTCTGACTGGGTTAAACATGATAACCTCGTTTAGGCAGGAGTAACCCTACACTGTGTGATAAACACACGCGTACATAGGGCGATTAGTGGAATGGTATTGGTTATATATGAGAGGCTGTATAGATAACTAGTGTTGAACTAAATAATAAATAAACCTAATGTTCGATACATTCATTTTTCCATCTAAATATCCGAACGAAAACATAAGAGGGAAACCCCATTTTATTTAATTGACAACTATTCAACACATGCGAGTTGAGGCTGTAAGTTATGGAGCTCACTAAGTGTGATAAGTGCACTCCAGACTGACTTCGACGCTATAGCTATAGACAATGTACTCACGACAACCAATTGAGTACTGAATTGTCTCGGATGGTTTGGGGTATAAGTAGTCATAGCAAGCTAACATTTCCATACCGAACTGATTGATAAGGTCGGTGATGAGCAGATTTTTGTCTTGGCTGATCATGGTTATGTCGTGATTTTTGTCATCAGAAGGGTGTGTCAGTAAAAAAAAACATTAAGAAAATATGTTTAGAATACAGATGGATATCTTAGATAAACAGTTTATCGGTCTACCTGTCGCCTTCACGATCGCGGATAGATAGTATAGGATAGCCAGAACACAAAATCGTAAGCCATTGTTTTTTATGCACTAAAAAAGAATATTAACTTTAATGGGGGGGGGGTCGTGGAATCAATTAGGTGTAAATATTCCTACCTTTCGGCTATAAATGAAGAGATGAGGCTTGCTTTCTTAAATTTTAATGAGTGTAGCCACTCTATTTACTATCGCATAGATAAGAGTGGCTCAATTTTGATTAATGCATCATCAAAACAACCTTCTGTGATTTTTTTAGGTTCATTTTATAGCGCACTCACTAGTTTTACTTCATGCATTATTAAATTAAACTCAGTTAAAGAATCGCTCCCTCCCCCAAAGAAAACAAAAAAAATAATAAGACCTGAAGCTAAAAGCGTTAACGTTTTGGATGTTGCCTATGAGCTACGAGATGAAATTGAAAAATTAAAAACTCATAAAATAAATCCATTACTATATTTTTTTATAGAATTCTGTAAGTGCCATCGCATCAATATTTATGATATGCATCCACTTGATATACGTAAAAACTTCATGACGTTTATTTATCATAAACCGTATTACACAAGTGTAGCTAACCCTATAAAGGACATGAGTAAAGAGAGCGTTAATGACAATGAAACTCGCAAAACAAAAGTTATTAACAAGAAACAGATTAAAGAGTTCTATTTTTCTGCAGAGAAAAATATTGCTTCTTGTATAAATTACATTGATGATCTAGTTAAGATTCATGGTGGGTTACGTGTAGTTACGATGCGACTTGGGATAATACCAAATAAAGACATATTTGATGACCCTTTTAAACGTGCAACATCCTTTTTAGATTGCGAGAGTGATTTAATCAGCATGCTGCATCTGAAAGACCGTCTATTAAGGAACTTAGTTAGAGACGCAACATTAAAAAACATGGTTGGTTATATAATGAAAGTGGATCACTCACCATATATAGGGTTTCATATCCACTTCATCTCTATATTTACCTCTGACATTGAAAGTGATTTACCACTATTAATATATGAATTCTGGAACAATAGGATAACCGAGAAAACTGGGTACACATGGGGTTATCGTTTTGAGTCCCCTGCCTCAAGAAATGCATATGGTGATGAGTACACTCTTAGCATTGATGATTCCAAGGATAAGCTTGATTTAAAATCATTTATTAGGCAAATGCTGCTGCGAGACAAATTAATCAAGATCGATATTCCTAAGAGGCGTACTTTAGAACGAGGCATAATCCGCGACACCATTGAAAACAGAATACTATTAAGTAGTGAAAAAAGGGATATTTTACGTGATATATTTAGAAAAGCAAAAGATGACCATGTATCTATTAAGTCTCTAGTGGAGTTTTTCTCACAGGTTTAGCTAACACTTGTTTTTGTAAAATCACTACTATTGAAAATATCTCAAAAATCAATTTGTGATTATTTAATGCAGTGTTGTTGATTATAATAACTGTACCGCTATGGTTATCACCTGACACCGGCCTCAAACCGGTGTTTTGGTTACGCTGATTTAGAGCGCAGTTCCTTCGGTGTCAACTTTTGCCCCTTCTTGAACATACGATAGGAGGTATGTACCTCCAACATCCTACCCAGATGTGACAGCTGGGTGTTGCAGCGCTCCAGGTAGCGATGTAAATCTGTCTGAATCTGCCCCACTGACTCATTCCGGAACCTTACGGCTTGGTCGTCCGCCTCTTGATAAGGAAGTGTTCATCCAGCATGGTACGATGCAGTCGTTCGATAAAGTCATTGCTCTGTGGCCTGCGTACCGTGTTAGTCCAGAGTTCAATCCCCCAGTTGCAAGAACAGCTCGTTGGGATGATGGTCAGGGCGTCCGCAGAACGCGCGCCAGTTATCTGACAGGAGATGGGATAGACACACGGTTCATGTGCTTCAAAGAACGGCAGGACCGTTTCATTGAGCACATGAACCGAAGTCACCGGCAACTTGCCGGTATAGTGCCGTCCCCAGGCATGACGGTTTTAGCCGTCCAGCACGATTTCCAGATACACCTTGTCCTCCTTGAGTACACCGACGATGAAGGTATCGCACGCCACCAGTTCCCCAATGTAGTTAACTTCGATCTGGCGTTCGCGAAACTCAGGACTGAAGCGCTAGAGCAGGCGAACTTATTCATCATTGAGCTCCATCGTCTACTCCCGATGGGTTTTCTCGAGGCACAACAAGCGGCCGAGCTTGGAAAGCAGGTCGTGACGTTGTCATACGCCACTCAGATCGCCCGCACTGACGTTGATGCTTTGCAGACACGTCTTTGTGCAGACCACAGCGGGTACTGGGTTGGATTGGTGAGAGAGTTATCGAGGATGGCCTGTTCAATCTCGGGAGCGACCCGGTTGGGATGTGCCCTTTACAGCCGGGCAGTTTGTCGAGCAAGCCCTCGGCCGATAAGCTTGCAGGCTTTGCTTACGTTATTGAGATCTTTGGCGAGCTTTAACAAGCGGAGTTTACAGCGTGCTATTTTCTCGTTGCAGGTCAACGGTGACTCCAGATAACACGGTAGGGATACCGTTTTGTTATCCGGTTTGAAGCCATATGACCACTCCCTTGTGGACAACAGTCAGGTGAATAGCACTTTCATACCTTTGTCACCTACCTCGATTTGGCTTCTCGACATGACAGATAAAAAACGGGGCGAACCTAGTGGTGCGCCCCTGATGCTTTTTACGTCAACCCCGAGGGGTCAACCCTGTTTGTCTGATGCCGGCTCTGCGTCCTTCGGCGCCTGCCAGCCGCCACCGACGGCCTTGTAGAGGGCGACCTGGTTATTCAGCTGGGCGAGCCGGGTGCTGATGAGCCCCTGCTTGGCGCTGAACAGGGAGCGCTGGGCATCGAGGCGGGTCAGGTAGCTGTCCACCCCTTGCTCGTAACGCACCTCCGCCAGCCTGAAGTAGGTCAGGTTGGCATCCACCAGCGCCTGCTGCGCCTGCAACTGCTGCGCGTAGTCCGCCTGGGCACCGAGGGTGTCCGCAACCTCCTTGAAGGCGGTCTGGATGCTCTTCTCGTAGCTCGCCACCGCCTGCCTGGTCCCCACCTCGGCCACGTCCAGATCCGCAACGCGCTTGCCGCCATCGAAGATGGGCAGATTGATCTGGGGCATGAAGGTCCAAGTGCCAGTGCCGCCGTCAAACAGACCGCTCAGCTGGTTGCTGGCGGTGCCAGCCGTCGCGGTGAGCGAGATGGTCGGGAAGAACGCGGCGCGGGCCGCCCCTATGTTGGCGTTGGCCGCCTTCAGGTTGTGCTCCGCCGCCAGGATGTCCGGGCGTTGCTGCAACAGGCTGGAGGGAGCCCCCACCGGGATCGGCGCCAGTTTCACCTCGGCCAGGGTAGCCGGTTGTGCCGCCAGCACCGGGATATCGGTGCCAAGCAGCAGGGCCAGACCGTTTCTGTCCTGCTTCACCAGACGCTGGTATTGCGCCTGGCTGACCTTGGCGTTTTCCAGTGCCGTGCGCCCCTGGGCCAGCTCCATCTCGGAGGCGGCGCCCAGGCGGTATTTGTGCTCGGTCAGGGCATAGCTCTCCTGCTCGGTGGCGAGGGTCGCCTGGCTCAGGGCCAGCAACTCCTGATCCGCCAGCAGGGTGAAGTAGGCATTGGCCACCGAGGCCACCAGCGCAATCTGGGTGCTGCGCTGGGTCTCGATTTGCGCCAGATAGGTCTCAAGGGCCTGATCTTTCAGGCTCTGGATCCGGCCAAACAGATCCAGCTCATAGGCGGTGATGCCGATGTTGGCGCCGTACTGGCTGCTGATGGTGCCCTGCCCCGTACTACTGAGATCGTCGGATCCCTGCTGGCGGGTGCCGCTGCCACTGGCGGCCAGGGTCGGCAACTGGGCCGCCCGCTGGATACGGTATTTCGCCTCGTAGGCCTCGACGTTGAGGGCTGCCAGGCGCAGATCCCGGTTGCTCTCAAGGGCGGTGCCGATCAGCGTCTGCAGGGCCGGGTCCTGGAACTGCTGGCGCCAGGGGGCAAGTTCCCCCTTGGCGGCCAGGTCAGCTTGCCAAGAGGCGCCTTGGGGCAGCTCGGGGCGCTGGTAGTCGGGGGCCATGGAGCAGCCCCCCATCATCAGGGTCACGCCCAGGGCGATCAGGGTCTTAGTCATGGTTGATCTCCTTGGTGTGGACACTCTCTTCCCCGGCATGCTTGCGTTCGGTGAAATAGCGCATCACCAGCACGAAGAACAACGGCACGAAGAAGATGGCGAGCACGGTGGCACTGATCATCCCCCCCATCACGCCGGTCCCGATGGCGTTTCGGCTGCTGGCGCCTGCCCCGGTGCTGATCACCAGGGGCAGTACCCCCAGGATGAAGGCGAGCGAGGTCATCAGGATGGGGCGCAGGCGCTGACGCGAGGCCTCCACCACCGCATCCCCGAGCCTCATCCCCTTGTCGTGCAGCTCCTTGGCGAACTCGACGATGAGGATGGCGTTCTTGGCCGACAGCCCGATCGTGGTGAGCAGGCCCACCTGGAAGTAGACGTCATTCTCAAGCCCGCGCAGGGTCGCGGCCAAAATGGCCCCCAGCACCCCGAGCGGCACCACCAGCATGACCGAGAACGGAATGCTCCAGCTCTCGTAGAGGGCCGCCAGACAGAGGAAGACCACCAGGAGCGAGATGGCGTACAGGGCCGGCGCCTGGGAGCCTGCCTGACGCTCCTGGAAGGAGAGTCCGGTCCACTCGATGCCGATCCCTTCCGGCAACTGTTTCACCATCTCCTCGATGGCCGCCATGGCATCACCCGTACTCTTGCCCGGGGCCGCCTCACCGACGATCTCCATGGCGGAGACACCGTTGTAGCGCTCAAGACGGGGCGAGCCGAAGCTCCACTCCGTGCTGGCAAAGGCGGAGAAGGGCACCATCTGGCCCGCGCTGTTGCGCACGTACCACAGCTTCAGATCTTCCGGGTTCATCCGGAAAGGGGCATCCGCCTGCAGATAGACCTTCTTGACCCGGCCTCTGTCGACGAAGTCGTTCACATAGGAGGAGCCCCAGGCCGCCGACAGGGTGTTGTTGATGTCGGTGATGGAGAGCCCCTGGGCCAGCGCCTTCTCGTAATCGATCTTGATGTCGAGCTGGGGCGTGTCTTCCATCCCGTTCGGGCGTACCCGCACCAGGTTGGGATCCTGCGACGCCATGCCGAGCAACTGGTTGCGCGCCTGCATCAGCTTCTCGTGACCCAGACCGCCGCGGTCCTGCAGGAAGAAGTCGAAGCCGGTGGCCGTGCCGAGTTCCGGAATGGGGGGCAGGTTGAAGGCGAAGACCTGGGCTTCCTTGATGCTGAACAGGAACCCCATGGCGCGGCCGATGATGGCATTGGCGCTGCGCTCTTCTCCCTTGCGCTCGCTCCAGTCCTTGAGCTTGATGAAGGCCATGCCGCTGTTCTGACCGCTACCGGCGAAGCTGAAGCCCGCCACCGTCAGCACGGAGTCCACGTTCTCCTTCTCGTTCTCGAGGAAGTAGTCGCGCATCTCCCCGAGCACCACCTCGGTCCGCTCCTTGGTAGCCCCCACCGGGAGCTGCACCATGGACATGATGACCCCCTGATCCTCTTCCGGCAGGAAGGAGGTGGGCATGCGCATGAAGAGCACCGCCAGCACCGCCAGCATGGCCAGATAGATGATGCCGTAGCGGGTGCCCTGCTTGATCACCTTGCGCACGCCGTTCTGGTAACGGTTGGCGTTGGTGTCGAAGAAGCGGTTGAACCAGCCGAAGAAGCCGCGCTGGGCGCCGAATTCACCGTGCTTCATGGGTTTGAGCAGGGTGGCGCACAGGGCCGGGGTCAGGATCAGGGCCACCAGCACCGAGAGCACCATGGCCGAGACGATGGTGAGGGAGAACTGGCGATAGATGGCACCGGTAGAGCCACCGAAGAAGGCCATGGGCACGAACACCGCCGACAGCACCAGGGCGATGCCCACCAGGGCGCCGGTGATCTGGGTCATGGACTTGCGGGTCGCCTCGAGGGGGGAGAGATCCTCCTCGCTCATCAGACGTTCCACGTTCTCCACCACCACGATGGCGTCATCCACCAAGAGGCCGATGGCGAGCACCAGACCGAACATGGTCAGGGTGTTGATGGAGAAGCCGAAGGCCGCCATCACCCCGAAGGTGCCGAGCAGGACCACGGGCACCGCGATGGTCGGAATCAGGGTTGCCCGGAAGTTCTGCAAGAACAGATACATGACGCAGAACACCAGGAAGATCGCCTCGATCAGGGTCTGCACCACCTCCTCGATGGAGATCTTCACGAACGGCGTGGTGTCGTAGGGATAAACGATCTCCATGTTGGCCGGGAAGTACTCGGAGAGTTCACCCAGCTTGGTCCGCACGTGCTCGGCGGTGTCCAGGGCGTTGGCACCGGTCGCCAGTTTGATGGCGACGGCGGCGGTGGCCTGGCCGTTGTAGAGCGCGGTCGCGTCGTAGTTTTCACCGGCAAGTTCGACCCGGGCCACGTCCTTGAGCTGGACCTTGGAGCCGTCCTGGTTCACCCGCAGCAGGATGTTGTTGAACTCCTCCACGGTGGAGAGTCGGGTCTGGCCCATGATGGTGGCGGTAAATTGCTGATCGCTCACCGCAGGGGTCCCCCCCAGCTTGCCGAAGGCAACCTGGGCGTTCTGGGCCTTGATGGCGGCCTGAATGTCGGCCGGGGTCATCTGCACCCGGTTGAGCTTGTGGGGATCGAGCCAGACGCGCATGGAGTACTGGCTGCCGAACAAGGTGATGTCACCGACCCCGTCCAGACGGCTCAGGGGCTCCTTGATGTTGGCTACCACATAGTCCGCCAGGTCATCGTTGGTCATGGCGCCATCGGTGGAGATGAAGGCGGCCACCATCAGGAAGCTGCTGGAGGTCTTCTGGACCCGCACGCCCTGTTGCTGCACCTCTTGGGGCAGGAGCGACATGGCCTGTTGCAGCTTGTTTTGCACCTGCACCTGGGCGATGTCGGGATCCGTGCCCGGCTTGAAGGTGAGGGTCACGCTGACGTTCCCTGACGAGTCGGATTGCGCCGACATGTAGAGCAGGTGATCCAGCCCGGTCATGTTCTGCTCGATGATCTGGGTCACCGAGTCTTCCACCGTCTTGGCGGAGGCCCCCGGGTAGCTGGCGGAGATGCCAACCGCCGGCGGGGCGATGGTCGGGTACTGGGCCACCGGCAGGCCGATGATGGCCATGGCCCCGGCCAGCATGATCACCAGGGCGATCACCCAGGCGAAAATGGGTCTATCTATGAAAAAACGTGCCATGAGGCGACTACTCCATCCTACTGCTTGGTTGCCGGGGTCTGTTGTGCGCTGTTGCCGGCACGTTCAGTGGGCGCCACCACGACCCCGGGTTTGACTTTCTGCAGACCGGCGACGATCACCTTCTCGCCAGCCTTGAGACCGGACTCCACCACCCAGCTGTCGCCGGACATGCGGCCGACCTGCACTTCACGCAGTTCCACCTTGTTGTCCGCCGTCACCACCATGACGGTGGCACCGCCCTTGGGGGTGCGGGTCACGGCAGTCTGGGGCACCAGCAGGCCTTGCGGGCGCTCGCCCTCCTGCAGGGTGGCGCGCATGAACATGCCGGGCAACAGCAGTTGATCCGGGTTGGGCACGATCACCCGCAGGGTCACCATGCCGGTCGCCTCGTCCACGGTCACATCGGAGAACTGGAGGGCTCCTTTCTCGCCATACTGGCTGCCATCTTCCAGCTGGAAGCTGACACCGGCCCCGTCCTTCTCCCCCTGGGTCAGCTTGCCCTCGGCCACCAGGCGCTTGAGCCGCAGCAGGTCGGCGGTGGACTGGCGCACGTCCACGTACATGGGATCGAGCTGGGAGATGGAGGTGAGGCTGTCCGCCTGCTGGGCGGTCACCAGGGCACCCTCGGTCACCGCCGACTTGCCGATGCGGCCGCTGATGGGGGCCGTGATGCGGGTGTAGGCCAGGTTGATGTTGGCGGTCTGCAATGCGGCCTTGGCGGCCCCGATCTCGGCCAGCTGCTGTTTCCAGGCCGCGTCGGCGTCGTCATACTCCTGGCTGCTGATGGCTTTCACCTTCACCAGCTCGGCGTAGCGCTGGGCCTTGAGGCGGGCGCTGCGCTCGTTGGCCTCGGCCTTGGCGAGGTTGGCCTTGGCGGAAGCCACTTCGGCCTGATAGACGGCGGGATCAATCTGATAGAGCAGTTGACCGGCCTTGACGTCGCTCCCCTCGGTGAACAGGCGCTTGAGGATGATGCCGTTCACCTGGGGACGCACCTCGGCCACCCGCAGGGGGGCGGTGCGGCCGGTGAGCTCGGACAACAGTTGCAGGGGGGCCGTATGGAGGGTGACCACGTCCACGGCGGCGGGAGGCATCTCCCCCATGGCCTGCTGGGCCCCGTCCTTGTCACCACAGCCAGCCAGCAGGCCGCTTGCCAGCAAGGCAAGGCCGACCGAACGTGCGAGAATATGTTTATGCATCAAGTCTCTGAACCTCAGTTTCAATCAAAAAGAAGTGACAAAACCACAGGGTTTATAAGGCCCCTGTTGGTAAAACGGCGAAGATGAGGCAATATACATACATTCATGAATGTATGTAAGAAACTTTTTTCACTTTTAAACAGGACCGGAGTCAATGGCCAGACGCACCAAAGAAGAGGCGCAGCAAACCCGCTGCAACATCATGAGCACGGCCCTGGATCTCTTCTGCCAACAGGGGCTGGCGCGCACCAGCCTGACCGATATCGCCAAGGCGACGGACCTCACCCGGGGCGCCATCTACTGGCACTTCAAGAATAAAGAAGAGCTGTTCGTCACCCTGTGGGAGGAGCTGTGTGCCCCCCTCTCCCACCAGCTCGATGCCTGCGTCGACGAGGCGGAGGCCGATCCCCTGGGCAAGCTGCGCAGCTTTCTCAAGGAGGTGATGCTCAAGATCAGCACCGAGCCCGCCCACCAGCAGATGTTCACCATCATGTTCAATCTGGAATCCATGGAGGGAGAGGCCGCCGTCATGCGCGAGCACATGCACCTGCAATCCATGAATTTCTTCCGGGATCTGGAGATCACCCTGGCCAATGCCGTGCACCGCGGCCAACTGCCCGAGGGGCTGGATCTGCGCCGCGCCGCCACCCTGCTCCACTGCACTCTGGACGGCTACATCATCAATTGGCTGCACTTCCCGGATCGCATCGATCTGATTGAGGAGTCGGACTTCCTCCTCGATACCCTATTCACCCTCATCGCGAGCCCCACCCTTCGCCGCCACCCCTGAGTCAGCAAGACGCGCCGCCCCCGCCAATGCTCAACAGCCGGGGGCAAACCTGCTAGAGTAACGCCCCCCCACCACGATGAGCCCGACACCCTTGCCACACGCCCCCGCGCCGGCGCACGACGCCGCCCCTCGCCCCGCCCTCGTGGCAGGCGCCCATGCCCTCTTCCTGGCCCTGCTGGGCAGCGGCCGTCATCTGCTGGAGGCCGGTTGCGGGGCAGGAGAGGATCTGCGTCTCTTTCGCCAGCAAGGCCTCATCGTGACCGCCTTCGATGCGAGCCGGGCGCAGGCCGCTGCCGCCTCGCGCCTGTGCGGCCAGCCGGTGCGAGTCTGCCGCTTCGAGCAGATGCGAAGCGTCGTTCCCTATGACGGCATCTGGGCCAGCGGCTCCCTCCCCTGTCTGCCCGAGCAAGAGATAGCCCCGGCGCTCGGTCATCTGGCCACCCTGCTCAAGGCCGGGGGCCCCCTCTACGCCTCCTTCCCCCACGGGAAGGGCGAACCGCTGCCACGGTCGGGGGAATATCCCCTGCACACCCGGCTCGACGAGGCGGGGCTGCGACGCCTGATCGCTCCCCTCCCCTTCACCCTGCACCATGGCTGGGTGGGGGAAGATGAGGTGAACGGCCCCTGGCTGCACGCCTTGCTGGTGCGGTGCTGATCCGCGACCCCCCCCGAGGTCAGTGACACCTCACGGCATTCATCCCATTAACAATATTTAACCCTGAGTTAACCACCATAAAGCAGACAAGATGCGGTGTTTGTGTTAAAAAGCGGCATTAAAATCAAAATTAAATAACAAATCAGACACCAACACCTGGATTCCCCCATGAAACTCGTTCTCAATCTGGTTGCCGGTATCCTCGCCGGCCTGCTGCTCGGTCTCTATGCCCCCGAATGGGTCGCCCGCGTGCTGTTCACCGCCAAGACGGTGATAGGCCAGCTCATCACCTTCACCATCCCTCTCATCATCCTCTTCTTCATCATGAGCGGCATCGCCAGCCTGCCGAAGAACTCCGGCAAGCTGCTGGGCAAGACGGTGGGGCTCTCCTACTGCTCCACCATACTGGCGGGCCTGTTCGCCTTCACCGTGGCGAGCCACCTGATCCCGCACCTGACCACGGCCGCCGAGCCCACCGCCGCGGCAGCCACCAAGCTCGCTTCCTACATCAACCTCGAGATCCCGCCCCTGTTCGGGGTGATGTCGGCCCTGGCCGCCGCCTTCGTGTTCGGCATCGGCATCAGCGCCACCCAGGCCACCGACCTGCGCCGGGTCGCCGATCAGGGCCGTGACATCATCGACCGCCTGCTGGCACGCGTGATCATTCCCCTGCTCCCCTTCTACATCGCCGGCGTCTTCGTCGAGATGACGGTGGAAGGCACCGTCTTCGCCACCCTCAAGACCTTCGGGGTAGTGCTGGTGATGGCCATCGTCATGCACTGGATCTGGCTCTGCGTCCTGTTCGTCGGCACCGGCCTCGCCCAGGGGCGCTCCCCCGTCATGCTCATCAAGAACATGCTGCCCGCCTACTTCACCGCCCTTGGCACCATGTCCAGCGCCGCCACCATTCCGGTGGCCCTGCAAGCCAGCAAGCGCAACGGCGTGAGCGACGGCATCGCCAACTTCACCGTGCCCCTGTGCGCCACCATCCACCTGTGCGGCTCCACCATCACCCTGGTAACCTGCGCCACGGCGGTGATGTTCCTCTCCGAACACCTGGCCATTCCGGGCTACGGCACCATGGTGCCCTTCATCATGATGCTGGGCGTCATCATGATTGCCGCGCCGGGCGCACCGGGTGGCGGTGTCATGTCCGCGCTCGGCCTGCTCACTTCCATGCTCGGCTTCGGTGAGGCCTCCATCGCCCTGATGATCGCCCTCTACCTGGCCCAGGACAGCTTCGGCACCGCCTGCAACGTCACCGGTGATGGCGTCATCGCCCTGTGGGCCGACCGCTTCGCCCGGGGCGAGCCAGCACTCAGCACCGAGCAGGACGCAGCCTGATAGCGCAGGCACATAAAAAAACGGGAGCCATCGGCTCCCGTTTTTCGTTGGTGCAAGGGGGCGTCTCAGCCCCGGCGACGGATCACCCCTTCCTGCATGGTGCTCGCCACCAATACCCCATCCCGGGTGAAGAACTGGCCGCGCACCAGACCCCGACCGCCGCTGGCGCTCGGGCTGTCCACCACGTAGAGCAGCCAGTCGTCCAGCCGGAACTCCCGGTGGAACCACATGGAGTGATCGATGGTGGCCACCTGCATGTCCGGCTCCCAGTAGGAGACCCCGTGGGGCTGCAGGGCGGCGAACAGGAAGTGGAAGTCGGAGGCATAGGCCAGCAGGTAGTTGTGGACCCGCTGATCGTCCGGCACCGGGCCATTGGCCTTGAACCAGGTGTAGCGAAGGGGCTCGTGAACATCCGGGCGGATGGGGTCCACCAGGGTCACGGGGCGAATTTCGATGGGCTTCTCGCACAGGATCTTGTCCCGCAGGGCCGCCGGGATCATCTGCTCGTAGGGACGCACCAGCTCCAGCTCGCTCTTGAGCTGCTCGGGAGGCGTGATGCCGGCCGGCATCTTCGCCTGGTGCTCGAAGCCCTCCGCCTCCACCTGGAAGGAGGCGTTGAGGTAGAAGATGGGCTTGCCATTCTGGATGGCCTTGACCCGGCGGGTAGAGACGGTCTGGCCGTCGCGGATGTTCTCCACGTCGTAGACGATGGGCTTGTTGGCATCCCCGGGGCGCAGGAAGTAGGAGTGGAAACTGTGGACCTGGCGATCGCTTGCCACCGTCTGCTTGGCGGCTGACAAGGCCTGCCCCATCACCTGTCCGCCAAACACGGATCGCAACCCGAGATCCTGGCTCTGGCCCCGAAACAGGCCCTCCTCGATCTTTTCGAGCGCCAGCAACGCCAGCAGCTCATCCAGTACCTTGCTCATTGGTTTCTCCTGTCTTTGTGCGCGAAAGGCTAACAAGCCCGTCCCGGCAGGGCAACCATCCTGATGCACATCCCCGTCTGCAACCACCTCCCCTTCAAAAAAGGGAAGTGTATGGCGCTTTCCAGCCCGTACAGAGGGCACTCTGGCCCCCTCCCCTGGCAAGGGGAGGGCTGGGGTGGGGTCAGACGCGATCAAGCCATGCCCGAATAGAGACAACCACCCCGGGTAGATTTTCCATCACCTCCCTGTTGCTAAATCTCAGTACCGTCAGCGACAGGGCCGCCATGTAGGCATCCCGTCGCTTGTCATGACGCAGACCCCGCATGTCAAAATGGCTGTCGCCATCAACCTCAATGACCAACAACCGCCCGGGGCAGTAAAAATCCGCAATGTATGGGCCTATACCTTGCTGACGGCGAAACTTGACTCCGAGTTGCCCAGCCCGAAGCGCCTGCCACAATCGCCGTTCAGGCTCTGTTGGATTGTTTCGCTGTTCACGCCGTTTATCCAGCGTGGCCTCGCGGTTGAAAACACGAACTGGCTTCTCGTTCATGACAGTATTCCTCCGACTATGACCCCTGTCAGCATAACAACTAATCACCCCCTCCCAGCCTCCCCCTTCAAAAGGGGGAGGAGCTTGTCTGGCCCTTTCTCTCCCCTGTGCGATTCAGTCTCAAGGAGCCCGGCAGGAGCAGAAAACAAAAAAGCCCGCACCTTGGGGTGCGGGCTTGTGGCGTGTCGGGGGCGAGCGGCCCGTGGCGGCGCCTTACTTGCTGCCGGTGCCGGAATTGCGGGTGGAGGAGGTCGGCTTGCGACGGGCGGTGGTGGCACGGGCGCGCGGCTCCTTGCCCTGCATCTCCTTGTGGCGCTTCACGGCGCGACGGATCTGGGCGGCCTGCTTGTGGCGGGTGCTCTTGCCATCCTGCTGCAGATCGACCTTGGATTCGGTCTCGTTGGGCAGGTTGACCAGGCCGCGCAGGTAGTTCACCTCGGGGAGTTTCAGCTCCTGCCAGCCGCCGCGGGGGATGCCGCGATCCAGCTTGACGTCGCCGTAGCGGATACGCATCAGGCGGCTCACCTGCACTTCCTGGGACTCCCACAGGCGGCGCACTTCCCGGTTGCGGCCCTCGGTCAGGGTGACGTTGAACCACTGGTTCAGACCCTCGCCACCGGCGGGCTTGATCTTGTTGAACTTGGCCATGCCATCTTCCAGCTGCACGCCCTTGCGCAGGCGCTGCAGCATGGCTTCGGTGATCTCGCCAAAGACGCGCACCGCGTATTCCCGCTCCACTTCGTGGCTCGGGTGCATCAGGCGGTTCGCCAGCTCGCCGTCGGTGGTGAACAGCAAGAGACCGGAGGTGTTGACGTCGAGGCGGCCCACCGCAATCCAGCGGGCGCCATCCATCTTGGGCAGACGATCAAACACGGTGGGACGTCCTTCCGGATCGTGGCGGGTGCACATCTCCCCTTCGGGCTTGTGGTAGGCCAGCACGCGGCAGATCACTTCCTCTGCGGCGCGGGTCTTGACCTGGTGGCCATCCACCCGGATCACGGCGTTCACTTCGACGCGATCCCCCAGCGTGGCGACCTTGCCATCCACGCTGACCCGACCTGCGGTGATCAGGGCCTCCATCTCACGACGGGAGCCTTGACCCGCGCGGGCCAATACTTTTTGCAGTTTTTCACTCATCGGGTTTACCTGATTGTTGATCGCTGCCCGCCGACATCGCGGACAACCTTGGCTCTTGTGGGACGGCCCCGTTGGCCTCCCCACCATGTTCATGCTCAGCACGGCCTGCCAGAGGCTGACCGTCACCGCCCTCGCCCGGCATGAGCGACAAGGGGGCCTGCAGATCGGGATCCAGCTCGGGGAGCTGCTCCAGACTCTGCAGGTTGAAATAGTCCAGAAATTCACGGGTGGTGGCGAGCAGCTCGGGGCGACCCGCCACCTCCTTGTGGCCGATGCTGCGCACCCAGCCACGCTCCTTGAGGGTGTTGACGATCTGGCTCGACACCGCCACCCCGCGGATGGCTTCTATCTCCGCCCGGGTGATGGGCTGACGATAGGCAATCAGCGTCAGCGTCTCCATCACGGCGCGGGAATAACGGGGAGCCCGCTCGCTCCACAGGCGCGACAGCTCCTCGGCATACTCCTGGCGGGCCTGGAAACGCCAGCCGGAGGCCACTTCTTTGAGCTCGACCCCCCGCTCGCTGTAATCCTGTCTGAGCTCTGCCAGCAGCAGCTGGACATAGCGGCCGGTGACCGGGTAGTCCGAGAGCACGCTGCCCTTAATTTCGCTCACCGTGAGGGGACGCCCCGCCACGAAGATCGCCGCCTCGATCAGGGTCTTCAATCGTTCAGCAGGCAGCGCCACGGTGGACCTCCCGGGTCCGCGCCCCTGGCGCCGCCCCTCGCTCAGTGTAGATGCTCATGCTCCTCCCCTTTCCCCTGACTGGCCAGGGCAAAATGGATGGGGCCCAGAGGCTCCGCCTGCAAGATCCAGATCAATTGCTCCTTGCACAGCTCCAGCAGGGCCAGGAAGGTCACCAGCACCCCCATGCGCCCCTCCTCGGCCCGCAGCACCTGCTCCAGGCGCAGGGTCTGGCCCAGGGAGAGCATGGCGAGGATCTCCGCCATCCGTACCCGGGTCGGGATCTGCTCGCGGCGGATCTGGTGATGTTCAAAATGAGTCGCGCGTTTTACCACACTTTGCATGTAAAGGGCGAGTTCAACCAGAGAAACATCGGGCGCCAATGGCTTCAAGGCACCAAAATCCGGCGCCATGGCGGCGGCGACGAAGATCTCCCGCTCCACCCTCGGCAGGGCATTGACCCGCTCCGCCCCCAGCTTGTAGCGCTCGTACTCCTGCAGGCGACGAATGAGGGTGACGCGGGGATCTTCTCCCTCCTCCTCGTCTTCCAGCTCCGGGGCCTTGGGCAGCAGCAGGCGGGACTTTATCTCCGCGAGCCAGGCCGCCATCAGCAGGTATTCCGCCGCCAGCTCGAGGTTGAGGCCCTGCATCAGATCCACGTACTCCATGTACTGGGCGGTGATCTGCAGGATGGGCAGGTTGAGGATGTCGAGCTGCTGGCGCCGGATGAGGTAGAGCAAGAGATCCAGCGGCCCCTCGAAGGTGTCGAGAAACACCTCCAGCGCATCGGGGGGGATGAACAAGTCCTGA
Organism: Aeromonas sp. R6-1; assembly: GCF_040908165.1. NCBI lineage: Bacteria > Pseudomonadati > Pseudomonadota > Gammaproteobacteria > Aeromonadales > Aeromonadaceae > Aeromonas > Aeromonas sp. R6-1. The sequence goes on along the minus strand of NZ_JBFODF010000053.1, from coordinate 390,457 downwards.
GGCAGCTCATGGTAGGGCTGCCCCAGCACGGTGGCGATGGGCGGGGGAAGGGAAGCCTCCCCCGTCGTGCCCGCGGGGGTTGTCAGCGCGGGCACGGGGTCGGCAAGATCACTCAAACGGCGTCGGATCCCCGGCACCGCGCCGACGCAACACGGGCTCGTCGTCGGAGAAGTCCACCACAGTGGTGGGCTGCTCGCCCAGATACCCGCCGTTGACCACCAGATCCAGCTGCTTGCCGAGCTTGTCGGCAATCTCCTCGGGGTCGAACTCCGCCATCTCGGAGCCCGGCAGGATCAGGGTGGTGGAGAGCAGCGGCTCACCGAGGGCCTCGAGCAAGGCCAGCGCGATGTTGTTGGCCGGGACCCGGATGCCGATGGTCTTCTTCTTCTCGTTCATGAGGCGACGCGGCACCTCCTTGGTGGCCTTGAAGATGAAGGTGTAGGGTCCGGGGGTGTTGTTCTTGACCAGCCGGAAGGCGGTGTTGTCCACCTTGGCATAGGTGGAGATCTCCGAGAGATCCCGGCACACCAGGGTGAAGTCGTGGTTCGGCTCGATGCGACGGATGCGGCAGATGCGCTCCAGGGCATCCTTGTTGCCCATCTGGCAGCCCAGGGCGTAGCCGGAGTCGGTGGGATAGACGATGACGCCGCCGTTTTGCAGGATCTGCACCGCCTGGCTGATGAGGCGAACCTGGGGATTGTCGGGATGTACGTAAAAATGCTGACTCATATGCTCTTCTCGCGATAGGGGGCACGCTCGTTGCCCGCTTCATGGTCAAGGGCCCCTTGGCCCATGACACTACCTTAACCTGTTTGACGCAGACTCGCCTGCATCAAAGATGCCGGCCCGGGGGGTCAGCGGCTGGCCAGCAGGCCCGCATGCTCCTCGGGGGTGAGCCCGAAATGACCGGGGTGACCCAGCCACAGCGGCATCCCCTCCTTGGGGAGCCAGAGGTGGCGGCCAAGCTCGGTCCAGTTGGAGGGGAAGTGAAAATCGGACCCCACCGAAATATAGAGATCGTGCTCCCTGGCCCACTGGCCGAGATTCGCCCGCTCCTGGGGGCTCTGCTGGGGCAGGGAGACCTCCATGGCATCCCCCCCGACGGCCTTGAAGGCCACCAGCAGCCGCTTGATCCACTTGGCGGTGAGATTGTAGCGGCTCGGGTGGGCCAGCACCGCCAGCCCGCCTGCGGCGTGGATGGCCTCGATGGCCTCCCCCATCCCGGGCCACTCGGCGGGCACATAGCCCTTGTTGCCCCGGCTCAGGTACTTCTTGAACACCTTCTGCATATTGTCGGCCACCCCGCGCGCCACCAGCACCCGGGCAAAGTGGGCCCGGGTCACGGCGGCGTCACCGGCGAGCTGCTTGGCCTCTTCATAGGTGCCCGGGATGAGGCACTTCTCCAGACGACGCCCGATCTCCTCGGCGCGCGCCTCCCGGCGAGCCCGCTGCCCTGCCAGAAAGGCGAGCAACTGGGGATTTTTCTCGTCCACCCCGAGGGCCACGATGTGGATCTCGTGATGCTCCCACCCGGTGGAGATCTCCACCCCGCTCACCAGGCGCAGTGGCAACTGGTCGGCCGAGATGGTCTGGCGCACTTCTTCAAGCCCGTCGAGGGTATCGTGGTCAGTGACCGCTAACACCTCCACCCCTTTTTCGGCGGCGCGGCGCACCAGGTCGGCGGGGCTCAGCACCCCGTCCGAGGCGGTGGTGTGGCAATGAAGATCGAATCTCATCGGCGTGTTTCGCTCTTGTTTGGGACCTGCCTGGAAAAGGCCGGCAAAAAAGCGACTTGACTTGGCCGCGGCTTTATCGTTTTCTGTAGGCACTTCATTGCAAACATCTTTTTACAGGACTCAATCTCATGCAAGCGACTTCCATCCTGACCATCTGGTGGTGGCACACTCCCTGACATGCGGGCGTGTGGTCGTTGCTGTACCTGTAATCTGACAGCAAGTTAAGAACCCAAAGAAAAAGCCCGCTGACCCCAGCGGGCTTTTTTATTATCCGGCAAATGGACCTGTGATGAAACCGACAATTCAGAGAAGCACACTGACATGGCGATGGCGAACTCGCTGACGTGACCCGAACCCGACCCATTTTCAAGAGAGACAGCGCCATGACCATCGGTGACACACAACACATGCAAGGGAAGGCATTATGACAGGTAACAAGACCCGTTTGCCCCTGGGCGAATTCGATACCATCCGGCTCAATGCCCCCTATGTGACAGACCCCCTGGCACTCTATACCCGACTCTGCCAGGACAGACCCAACAACCTGCTGCTCGAATCGGTGGAGATCGACTCCAAGGCCGGCACCCAGAGCCTGCTGCTGGTGGACGCCTGCCTGCGCATCGAGTGCCGCGGCCGCGCCGTGCAGGTGCGCCCCCTCGGCGACAACGGCGCCGCCCTGCTGCGCCTGCTGGAGCAGCGCCTGCCCGCCGTCATCACCCAGACCCGGGTGGCGGACGAGCTGCACCTCGACTTCCCGGCGTCCGATCGGGAGCTTGACGAAGACAGCCGCCTCAAGGGCAGCAGCGTGCTGGACGTGCTGCGTACCCTGCAGCGGGAGCTGCAATGCCCGCAGGGCAAAGAGGCCCTCTTCATGGCGGGCAGCTTCGCCTACGACCTCATCGCCTCCTTTGAAGACTTGCCCGAGGTGCCAGAGGGGAGCAACGACTGCCCTGACTACTGCTTCTATGTGGCCGAAACCCTGATCACCATCGATCACATCAAGCAGAGCACCCAGTTGGTGGCCTGCCTGTTCGGCGGCGAAGAGGATGAGCAGCTGGACGCGCGCTACGCCCGCTTGACCGCTCGCCTCGAGTCCTTCAAACAGGCCTGTCAGCAGCCGCTGCCTGCGCCGCAGGGCACGGCGCCGCTGACCGGCGCCCTGGCCGTCGACAAGGGGGACAAGCAGTTCTGCGCCGAGGTCGAGAAGCTCAAGGGCTTCATCCGCCGTGGTGACATCTTCCAGGTGGTGCCGTCCCGCAGCTTCTCCCTCCCCTGCCCGGATCCCGTCGCCGCCTATCGCCGCCTCAAGCAGACCAACCCCAGCCCCTACATGTTCTACGTGCAGGACGAGGGCTTCACCCTGTTTGGCGCCTCCCCCGAGAGCGCGGTCAAGTTCTGCGCCAACAGCCGCCAGGTGGAGATGTACCCCATCGCCGGCACCCGCCGCCGTGGGCTCAACCCGGACGGCAGCATCAACCTGGATCTGGACGGCCGCATCGAGCTGGAGCTGCGCCAGGACGAGAAAGAGGTGGCCGAGCACCTGATGCTGGTGGATCTGGGCCGCAACGACATCGCCCGCATCTCCGCCCCCGGCACCCGCTACGTCAAGGATCTGCTCAAAGTGGATCGCTACAGCCACGTCATGCACCTGGTCTCCCGGGTGGTGGGCACCCTTCGCGCCGACCTTGACGCCCTGCACGCCTACCAGGCCTGCATGAACATGGGCACCCTGACCGGTGCCCCCAAGCTGCGCGCCAGCGAGCTTATCCGCATGGTGGAAGGCAAGCGTCGCGGCAGCTACGGCGGCGCCGTGGGTTATCTGAACGGCGCTGGTGAGATGGACACCTGCATCGTCATTCGCTCCGCCTTCGTGAAAGAGGGGGTCGCCCATGTCCAGGCCGGCGCCGGGGTGGTCTATGACTCCAAACCCCAGGCCGAGGCGGACGAGACCCGCGCCAAGGCGGCGGCCGTGCTGGCCGCCATCGCTGCCAGCCATGGCACCTCCCTGCAGGCCCTCAGCGCCCAGCAGGAACAACACAAGGACGTGAGCCATGACTAACATCTTCCTGCTCGACAACTTCGACTCGTTCACTTACAACGCTTTGGCCGACCAGTTCCGCACTTCGAAGGAGCAGTCCCATGACTAATATCTTCCTGCTCGACAACTTCGATTCATTTACCTACAACCTCGTCGACCAGTTCCGCACCCTGGGCTACCCGGTGCGCATCTACCGCAACAGCCTGCCGGCGAGCCGCATCATGCAGGAGATCGACGCCTGCGAAGGGGACGCAGTCCTGGTGCTCTCCCCGGGGCCGGGCGCCCCCCATGAGGCGGGCTGCCTCATCGATCTCATCAAGCTGGCCCGGGGCCGGGTGCCCATCCTCGGCATCTGCCTCGGTCATCAGGCCCTGTGCGAAGCCTACGGCGGCACCGTCGGGGCGGCGGGGGAAATCGTCCACGGCAAGCGCTCTCTCATCGAGCACAACGGCCATGGCGCCTTCGCGGGGCTGCCGAGCCCCTTGCCGGTGGCCCGCTACCACTCCCTGGTGGCCACCTATGTGCCACAAGAGTTGCAGGTGATTGCCCACTATCAGGGCATGCCCATGGCCATCGAGCAGCGTGACGAGCGGGTGCTGGGCTTCCAGTTCCACCCGGAATCCATCATGACCAGCGAAGGGGCCCGCCTGCTCACCCAGGCCCTCGCCCATGTCACCCGTCCAGAAAGCCACGTGCGGTAAGGAAGAGACCATGCATCAACATCTCAATACCCTCTATCAGGGTCAGTCTCTCACCCGCGACGCCGCCCGCGACGCCTTCGGCCAGGTGGTTCGTGGTGAAGTGGATCCCATCGTGCTCGCGAGCCTTTTGACCGCCCTCAAGATCAAGGGGGAGACCCCGGAGGAGATCGCCGGCGCCGCCGAGGCGCTGCTGGCCGAAGCGCGCGACTTCCCGCGCCCGGACTATGCCTTCTGCGACATCGTCGGCACCGGAGGGGACGGCCTCAACACCATCAACGTCTCCACCACCTCGGCCCTGGTGGCCGCCGCCTGCGGCCTGAAAGTGGCCAAGCACGGCAACCGCTCGGTCTCGAGCAAGTCGGGGTCGAGCGATCTGCTCGATAAAATGGGCATCAAGCTCGACATGAGTCCGGCCCAGGCCCGCCGCTGCCTGGACGAGCTCGGGGTCTGCTTCCTGTTCGCCCCCCAGTACCACGCCGGGGTGCGCCATGCCATGCCGGTGCGCCAGGCCCTCAAGACCCGCACCCTGTTCAACGTGCTGGGGCCGCTCATCAATCCCGCTCGCCCCAGCTTCCAGCTGATGGGGGTCTATGCCCCCGAGCTGGTGCGCCCCATCGCCGAAACCCTGCTGGCACTCGGCCTGAAAACCGGTATGGTGGTGCACGGAGCCGGCCTCGACGAGATTGCCATCCACGGCCCGACCCAGGTGGCGGAGATCCGCGACGGCGAAATTCGCGAGTACTTGCTCACTCCGGCGGACTTTGGCCTCGATACCTATCCGGTCAGCGCCATCCAGGGCGGTGAGCCCGAGGAGAACCGCGCCATCACCGCCGCCATCCTGGAAGGGCGCGGCAGCCCGGCCCACAACGCCGCCATCGCCGCCAACGTGGCGCCGCTCCTGGTGATGGCGGGCGAGGCCCCGGACTTTCGGCAGGCCGCCGCCCGGGTGCTGGCGGTGCTGGCAAGCGGCCAGGCCGCCCTCCTCGCCCGGGATCTCGCCACCCTGAGCCATCAGGAGGCATGATGTCAGCCACCACCACAGCGTGCCCCAGGGGCACTCACCCAGAACGCCCGACGGGCAACAGCCAGCTTCGCAAGGATAACGAGATGTCAGATGTCATTGCTCCCCACGCCTTTCTGAACATGGCCTCCATCAGCCAGACCATCCTCGGCAAGATCGTGGCGGCCAAGCAGGAGTGGGTCGCCGCCCGCAAGGAGAGCCAGCCCCTGGCGAGCTTCCAGGACGCGCTGACCCCGAGCGATCGGGATTTCGAGGGGGATCTGCGCCAAGGCTCCACCCGCTTCATTCTGGAGTGCAAGAAGGCCTCCCCCTCCAAGGGCTTGATCCGCAACGACTTCAGCCCGGAGGCCATCGCCGACATCTATGGCCACTACGCCACCGCCATCTCGGTGCTGACGGACGAGAAGTTCTTCCAGGGGGATTTCGCCTTCCTGCCCCGGGTACGGGGCCGCGTCCAGCAGCCGGTGCTCTGCAAGGACTTCATGATTGACCCCTATCAGGTCTATCTGGCCCGCCACTATCAGGCGGACGCCATCCTCCTGATGCTCTCCGTGCTCACCGACGAGGGGTATCGCGCCCTGTTCAACGTGGCGAAAGAGTTGGGCCTCGGGGTGCTCACCGAGGTGAGCAACGAGGAGGAGCTGACCCGCGCCATCGACCTCGGCGCCCCGGTGATTGGCATCAACAACCGGGATCTGCGGGATTTGAGCGTCGATCTTGCCCGCACCCGGCAGCTGGCCGCCAGGATCCCGGGGGATCGGGTGGTGATCAGCGAATCCGGCATCAACCACCGCGCCCAGGTGGCGGCCCTGCGCCACCACGCCAAGGGCTTCTTGGTGGGCTCCTCCCTCATGGCGGAGCCGGATCTGGAGGCCGCGGTGCGCAAGCTCGTGCTCGGCCAGAACAAGGTGTGCGGCCTGACCCGTCCCGAGGACGCCGCCGCCGCCCATCAGGCGGGCGCCGTGTTCGGCGGCCTCATCTTTGTGGCGAAAAGCCCGCGCTACGTGGACATTCCCGCCGCCCGCGCCGTGATGGCGGGTGCGCCGCTCTCTTACGTCGGGGTGTTTCGCAATGCCCAGCCCGCCACCATCGCCAAGACGGTGGATGCACTGGGGCTCGCCGCCGTGCAACTGCACGGGGATGAAGACGCCGCCTATATCGAGACCCTGCGCCCCCTGCTGCCGGCGGGCTGCCAGATCTGGAAAGCCGTAGGAATAACGAGCGGCGAGCCCCTGCCCGCCCTCGACTACCCGGCGGATCGCCTGCTGCTGGATACGAAAGTCGGCAGCCAGAGCGGCGGCACCGGTCAGGCGTTCGACTGGACTCTGCTGGCCGGGCTCGACAAGAGCAAACTGATGCTGGCAGGGGGGCTCAACCCCGACAACGCCCTCGAGGCCGCGCAAGTGGGCTGTGTGGGCCTTGATTTCAACTCCGGGGTGGAGAGTGCCCCGGGCAGGAAGGATGCCCACAAGCTGGCGGCTGCCTTTGGCACCCTGCGCCAACTGTGAGCGCCCCCGTGACTCATTCAACGAATTAATGAACTGCGTTTGCCCATAAGCACAAGGAATAATGTATGACCCTGCTCAATCCGTTTTTTGGTGAAGTTCGTCGATGACATGTATGTGCCCCAGCCATACGCCTCAGCCCGCCAAGGCTCATACCTGATCTCAATTGCAGAATGTAAAGGAAGATAACCATGACCCTGCTCAACCCGTTTTTCGGTGAATTTGGTGGCATGTATGTGCCCCAAATCCTTATCCCGGCCCTGCTCCAGCTGGAGAAAGCCTTTGTCGATGCCAAGGATGACCCGGCCTTTATCGCCGAGTTTCAGTCCCTGCTGACCGAGTATGCCGGTCGCCCGACGCCGCTCACCCTGACCCGCAATCTGACCAAGGGCACCAAGACCCGCCTCTATCTGAAGCGTGAAGATCTGCTGCACGGCGGCGCCCACAAGACCAACCAGGTGCTGGGTCAGGCGCTGCTGGCCAAGCGCATGGGCAAGAGCGAGATCATCGCCGAGACCGGTGCTGGCCAGCATGGCGTCGCCACTGCGCTGGCCTGTGCCCTGCTCGGCCTCAAGTGCCGGGTCTATATGGGTGCCAAGGATTGCGAGCGCCAGAAGCCCAACGTCTTTCGCATGAAGCTGATGGGCGCCACCGTTATCCCGGTGCACTCCGGCTCCAGCACCCTGAAAGATGCCTGCAACGAGGCGCTGCGCGACTGGGCTGCCAACTACGAGTCGGCCCACTACCTGCTGGGTACCGCCGCCGGCCCCCACCCCTTCCCCACTATCGTGCGGGAGTTCCAGAAGATGATCGGGGAAGAGGCCAAGGCCCAGTGCTTCGAGAAAGAAGAGCGACTGCCCGACGCGGTGATCGCCTGCGTCGGCGGCGGGTCGAACGCCATCGGCATGTTTGCCGACTTTATCGATGAGCCGTCGGTGCGCCTGATCGGCGTCGAACCGGGCGGTCACGGTATCGAGAGTGGCGAGCACGGTGCACCGCTCGGTCACGGCAGCAAGGGGGTCTTCTTTGGCATGCACTCCTTCCTGATGCAGGACAACCAGGGCCAGATCCAGGAGTCCTACTCCGTCTCGGCGGGGCTGGACTTCCCCTCCGTCGGCCCCCAGCACGCCCACCTGGCCGCCATCGGCCGCGCCGAGTACCCCTCGGTGACCGACAAGGAGGCGCTGGACGCCTTCCAGGAGCTGGCCAAATCCGAAGGCATCATACCGGCGCTGGAGTCCTCCCACGCCCTGGCCCATGCCCTCAAGATGGCCCGCAGTGAACCGGAAAAAGAGCAGGTGCTCATCGTCAACCTCTCCGGCCGTGGCGACAAAGACATCTTCACCGTTGCCGACATCTTTGAAAAAGAAGGAACCTTGTCATGAACCGTTACGCACAACTCTTCTCCCGTCTGGACAAGGCCAATCAGGGCGCCTTCGTGCCCTTCGTGATGCTGGGTGACCCCACCCCCGAATTGTCCCTGGCCATCGTCGATGCCCTGGTCGAAGGAGGCGCCGACGCCCTCGAACTCGGCATTCCCTTCTCCGATCCGGTGGCGGACGGCCCCACCATTCAGGGTGCCGCCCTGCGTGCCTTTGCCAGCCACACCACCCCGGACGACTGCTTCGGCCTGCTCGCCCGCATCCGCGCCAAGTACCCACAGCTGCCCATCGGCCTCCTGGTCTACGCGAACCTGGTCTATGTGCGCCACATCGACGGCTTCTACGAGAAGTGCCAGCAGGCAGGGGTGGACTCCGTGCTGGTGGCGGACGTGCCGGTGCAGATGTGCGAACCCTACAAGGCGGCCGCCGACAAGTTCGGCATCGACAGCATCTTTATCGCCCCGCCCAACGGCGATGCCGAGACGCTCAAGGCCGTTGCCGAGCTCGGCTCCGGTTACACCTATCTGGTGAGCCGCGCCGGCGTGACCGGTGCCGAGACCAAGGCCGGCATGCCGGTGGAGGGCCTCATCAACACCCTGCGCGAGTTCAATGCCCCCCCCGCCTTGCTCGGCTTTGGCATCAGCGAACCGGCCCAGGTGCGTGACGCCATCAAGGCTGGCGCCGCCGGTGCCATCTCCGGCTCCGCCGTGGTGAAGATCATCGAGACCCACCACCAGAACCCGGAGCATATGCTCACTCGTCTGAAGGAGTTTGTGGAGGGGATGAAGGCGGCGACCAATCGATAAGGGGCGGCATTAGTCAAATGCCATTGGCCGTGAATACGGAAAGGGAGCCTGATAGGCTCCCTTTTGTTATCCGGCGTCAGCGGTTAGTTCCTCTCTAGGTCTGATTAGCGAAGCATAATCAGACGTTCGCGGAGTTGATGTGGTGGCGTGGCTTCGCCACGCAGGACGCGAGGGCTCTGCCCTCGACGGGGTTTCGCCCGCCCTTCGGGCTGGGGCGAGTGACTTTGGAAAGACCCAAAGTCACCAAAGGTCTTCTCCCCCGCCAAGCCGCCCGCCTGCGGCGTTTTCCCTCATCTCGCTCTCTGGGTCGGACGGAACGCCGCAGATGGTACATCCCTGTACCAACTGCGACTGCGCCGTCATCCCTGACGGCGCTCCTGACCCATTGAGCTCGACTCGGCAGCTTGGAGGGGGATCAAAACCGCGCCAGCCCTCAGCTCCCGTCTAACCGCAAACAAGCCCCCTCTCCCCCCGGGAGAGGGTTGGGGTGAGGGGAATTCCCTCTATTCTGCTCACCTAACAGCCAACTAGAACGACAGTTGTTCACTAATTGATTGAACCGGCTCAGATTTTTATCAACCTCTTCTTCCCATGCCCCGAACAGAGCCCTTAAGATAGCCAAACGACAATCCATCTCTCGGGAGAACGCCATGACAGCGATTGTTGCTATCTCGCAGGTTAAAAGCAGCGAACTGGGAGCTGTCACTCAGGGGCGGTAGCGTGGTTTTTGTAGGTGGATGCAACGCGTTGCGAAGCCCAACAGGCGAGCATTATTGTTCCACCCAAAGCAGGATATATATGGATATGGCAGCTCCGTAAAATCAATTTACAGATATATTCGCGGCAAACGGTGGACTTCACTTCGTTCAGCACTGACTTACGATTCTTAGCCCAACATACGAGATAGACTAAAATAGCCAGCATCATCATTTTAAATAACTTCCAGAAAAAGTGATACGGAAGATTAATTTATTAAATCAACACATCCTTTATAAAATACGCCACTAATTAATAGTCCCCACCCAATGCGTTTACTATATCTTGCTTATTCACAGCTCAATAAACAGTCCAAAATCACAGGTAATTAAGAATGTCGCTTCACAATGTTCATATTAAAAATATTAAACAAGCTAATGATGAAGACAGGTTAGCAATATTTATCGGTGCCGGTGTATCAAAAAGCTCCGACACAGATTATATAGCCCTACCTTCGTGGAGCGACCTAATAAGTGAATTGAAATCAGATTTAGCTATAACTGACGATTTGGATTATTTAAAATTAGCTCAGCTACATTATCTTGAATTTGGAGAGCAGAAATATAGCCAAACGTTGAAGAAGTATTTCCCAGAAGACATTGCCCCATCAAGCTTGCACAAAACAATTTTGAACATTAACCCACGCGTGATAATCACCACGAACTGGGACTACATCATCGAAAGTGCAATTGAACAGGAAGGTTATTTATATGACACAATATGTACAGATAAAGATCTGGTAAAATCCACCAGCCAAAATAAATTCATTAAAATCCATGGTGATTTCAAAAATCACAACATAGTCTTCAAAGAAGATGACTACTTGAATTATTCCAGAAACTTTCCATTAATAGAAAATTATATCAAGTCTGTATTCTCAACTCATACTGTTTTATTCTTGGGATATTCTTATAATGATATTAATCTTAAACACATAATGAAATGGATACAGAGCCATTCTAGTTCAGTTCCTCCGATGTATTTAGTAAATTTTAGAGCGGATAAACCTCAAGAGAGCTACTTGAGAAATCATGGGGTCACAACATTAGTATTGGACAGTAATAGCTATTCTGTTGATGATATTCCGCATTTAGATAAAAAGTCCGCATTAACTCAGTCTTTTTTAACTGCGATTATTCATAACAATAGACCTGTATACGCTAATGATGAGCAGGAAATCATCAGTTTCATATATGAACGCATAAAACACCTAAGACAACAAAGTGTTATAAACCACACCCAAATAAAACGAGCAATAACAAATTGTGGACTTCGTTACGACAGCGATGGATTAAGCATATTAGAGCTATTCAGAGTTAAAGGTGCATTGACTACGGATTACAGCGAAACGACGAGGTTAATTCATGAAAAATTTTTGGATATTCTAACTCATATAGAGTTGCTCGACGCAGAAGAAAAAGAGAGTTTTTATCGCAGAAATTCCAGATTCACAGATATTTTATCCATCTTAGCTCAAGCAAATATCAAAGGCATTATTTTATCCGATGTTGATGACATCGGGCAAACTAGATATCTAGTGAACGAAAAAATTTCTCCATGCCAAGAACTAGAGCGGCAAGATAGAGAGCATATGTCGTTTTCAGCATGTGAATACAAAAGCCATGACTTTATCAAGTCTTTGTCATCAGAATCTTATGAGCGCTATAAATGTGGGGATTATAAAGGAGCATTTAAGAAAAATGCTGACCTAATCCAAACCTGTAAAAAACATCGAATATATTCAATGTTATTAATAGCACTGTTTAACAAAAACGCAATTTTATGGGGTCTCAAATACTCATTTTCCACAGAACAGCGAAATGAATATGAAAAAGAAATAGAGGTAGAACTTCAAGATGAGTTTTTCAAATTCCCAAGAGCAGAGATAAAAAGAAACCAAGTCTTGTATGATTTTTTATCTCTGTACTCTGTATATCAGAAGGCTAATGAGTGTACAAAGAAAATTCTTGATCTAACAAAAACTGTTGAAATAATAAAATCTGGAGGATTTAGCTTTAACAATGATGCATATGAACCAACTTCCACACATATTAACATACTAACTTTTTCCTTGAAAAACCATATAATGATTGAGCAATACGCACCTTACAAAGCAATCATGAAAGACTTTGTAAAGATTGCCATACTCCGCCAATCAGTAAAAGATACTGTAATACTTAATCAATATGAAATTTACTCGGCCATTCAATTTTATTCATCAAAAGAGCTTAGATCAGATCTTCGCATATTCTTTAAGAAAGAGGATTCAACCCAACTTCGTTTGAGTGTTAGTGATGAATGTTCCGAGTGGATTGTATCTACAATTTTATCCAATCTAACAGAACGATTGATACAAGATAAAAATATATTTGATGGTAATGAAATAAAATTTGAAAACTGTGTCCAAATCCTTTCATTACTTGATTTAAGTGATGATTATATTTCAAAAATAATGAATAAATTCTCTCAGTTAATTGCTAGTAGTTCAACCACTATAGGAACTTATGAAGCAATTAACTACTTCTTAGCTCATCAACACAGCTTATTTAATAGAAACATCGAAACTGACATTCTAATAACCATATTAAACACACTGATAGATAAGTTTATTTCAAAGAAAGCTCACGGCTGGGATCAGCACGCGATACTCTATCGGTCTATAAACAACCTATATGGCTACATTCAAGTAGTCAAAGGAAAATACACTGACAAGCACAGAGTTAGACGGCTTCTATCTGAACTTCAGAAATTTAATCCTGAAGAACAGCGAAAATTCTCTAAGTCTCTACTGTATAGCATATTCAATATTTCAAATGCCGAGGTGAGAAGAATCATCAAGAAATTCATTCAGGATGTTATATCTAAACCCAAAACGAAAAATATTGATGATTGGGAGTTTGATCTTTGGTCTGTCGCTGTGGACTTTAAGGACTTTGACTTAGAAGCGGTTACAAAACTGAATGAATACTTGGAACAGTTTCGAGATGGAAAAACTTTTTCGTCACAATTTTACTCTCTTAAGGATATAATCCAATATCTGATAGACAATAAAAAAATAACATTACTAGAAGATATAAATAAAGAGTTAGGTGCTTTGATAAATGATTACAAATCACGCCCAAACTATTCATCAATCTGAATATTCTGAAAATATTGATATAGTTAAGTTGTACAGTTCTAGTTATCACCTGACACCGACCTCGTGGAGGTCGGTGGTTTTATCAACTATTAGCCGATGCATGGCTTTCGCTATCTCAACTTGCGAGCCTGTAAATCCAATGAGAACATTAGGACATCTATCTTTCCAAGCAAGCAGCTGTACAAACTGCTGACAAATTATGGGTGTCCAAGTTTTAATTTTTGCTCCGCCACGATATATCCCCACCTTTCCAATCCCACACCTACTGCTCCCTTCTCCACACCCGCCACCCCATCAACACCAGCACAACTCCCGGCAGCCAGACCCAGTAGAGCTCGGAGAGGATCACCGCCTCACCTCGGGCGGTGAGATAGGCCTCCAGCTTGAAGGGGGCAACCCGGATCACCTGCCAGGGGGCAAAGAAGCGCTCGTCACGCCACGGCCAGAGCCAGCCCACCCCCTTACCACCTGTGGTGAGGGAATCGAGCAGGCTGTGGGAGAGCAGAGAGACCAGCAGAAACGACCAGACGGTGGCGGCGCTGGCCCGAAATTGGCGGTGAAACAGCATGGCCAGAGTGGGCAGGGCAAAGGCGAACAGCAGAGAGTGGGTAAAGCCGCGGTGGCCAAAGACATGGCCGTAGGCGACCCCCAGCTTGAAGGCGAGCACACCGGCATCGGGCAGCATGGCGATGGCAACCCCTGCCAGCAGCAGGCGCGGCGGAATAATCCGGCTGCCAAGCCCGAGCCCAAGGCAGAGGGGCACGGCCGCGTGGGTGACTATGGTGGGCATCTCGTAAAGCTCCAACTGAAAACGTTGGCTTACCCTAATCCCGTTCGGTGAAGTGAACATGAAGTGCACTGCGGCTCTGCAAGCGAGCCCCTCCCGGCCCCTCGGCCATCCCCCAGACCATCCCTCACCAACTTTTCCGCTCTAAAAAGTGAATTCCTCTACACTTTTTTATCGAAACCAGCACCAGGACCATAAAAAGTGCACCATTGTACACTTTTGGTTGCTGTTTGCTCTTACCATGAGTTAACGTGTAACAACCTACACTTTTTCCGTGTTCATGATGACAGACGCACCATTGCCAACCGACCCGAAAGCACTGGATCCCGCCTCGCTGGGGCTGGCGATCCGCGAGAGACGCAAAGCCGCCAGGATGACCCAGGAGGTGACGGCCTCACTGTGCGGTATCTCCAAGAAGACCCTGATCAAGATTGAAAAGGGGGGGGATGTCTACCTCTCGACCCTGTTACAGGTGATGAAGGCGCTGGGGCTGAGGTTGCAACTGGTGCAGGAAGTGGGCTCACAGGTAACGAGCGGCAACAGCCAACCCGAGGTCGGTGATGATGAGTGGTTCTGAGCACCATCGGCTTGAACTTCGGCTGGGTAACCAGCTGATCGGCCATCTCGAGTATGACTCCAGCCAGGATGCGTTTCAGCTCGGCTATACACCTGAGTGGCAGGCGCGTGGCTTCCCGCTCTCCCCCCCACTGGCGCTGGATGGCTCGGCCAGCAGTGCCCAGATCCGGGCGTATCTCGGCAACTTGCTGCCTGAAAATCGCGGGCTGGAGCACCTGATTGAGGCGCTCTCCGTTTCGCGCAGCAATCTCTTTGCCCTGATCCACGGCATCGGCCGCGATGTCTCCGGGGCGGTCACCTTTACCCTGCCCGCAGAGCCCGACGTCCCCACCCATTTTCGCCCCATCACCCCGGAAGAGCTGTTGCTGCGCCTCGAACAGCCCGAGATCTGGCAGCTGGAAGTCTGGGATGGTCGCCCCCGCCTCTCGGTTGCGGGCGTGCAGGCCAAGCTCAACCTGCTGCGACTCGAGGGGACGCTGGGATTTGGCGAGGGCGAGCTCTGTTCCACCCACCTCCTCAAGTTCGAGCACCATCCTCATCTGGTGATCAATGAGTTTGTGACCATGCGACTTGCCGCACTGCTGGGCATGCCGGTGGCGCGGGTCGAACTGCACAGGGTCGGCCAAGGCGATAAGTCCCACCGAAGCTTGCTGGTGGAACGGTTCGATCGGCGCCTCGATGAAGATGGCGTTAGGGTGCGCCGTCGCCATATGATCGATGCCTGTCAGGGGCTGGGGTTTCCCGTCGCCCGAAAATATGAACGCAACTTCGGTGACGGGCGGGACGTGGCCCATATTCGGGAAGGGGTGAGCCTGCCACGGCTGTTCAGTCTCAGCGCCCTCTGTGTCAATCCGGCGCAGGCCAGACTGGACATGCTGCAATGGCTGATCTTCAACCTCTGCGTCAACAATCACGATGCCCACGGCAAGAACTACAGCTTCTTCGTATCAAAAGCAGGGCTGATGCCCACCCCCTGGTACGATCTGGTCAATGTGGGGCTTTACCCCGAGTTCAACCAGCATCTGGCCATGGCCATAGACGACGAGTTTGCTCCCGAGGCGGTCAACGCATGGCAGTTGCTGGAGATGGCAGAGGCGTGTGATCTGCCCAAACGCCTGTTGCAGCAGACCTTGCACAAGATGGCCAGCGACATACTGCATCAGCTTGATGCCGCCATCGCCCTGGTCGAGACAGACAATCCCGCCGAGCTGGCTTATCTGGCGCGTTACAGAGACGACGTTGAGCGCCGTTGCCACCATTTTCAGGCGCAGGCGGCGCTGTTGCCGGAACTGCAGCTGTAACCTGACCTTGTCCACCCCCATGGGACACAACCCAGCCTTGAGCCCATGGCGGGCATTGCCTACAATGACCCACTTTTTATCACTCTCAGGTCTATAAAATGAGCGACAACAAACCTGCACTGCCCGACCGTCTGGCGGCCAACCCGCGCAGCCCGCACCATGTGGCGGAGTGTTTCGAGCACGAGATCGGCATTCGCGTGAACGGCAAGGAGCGCACCAATGTCGAGGAGTACTGCATCAGCGAAGGTTGGGTGAAGATCCCCTCCCCCAAGGCCAAGGATCGCTACGGCAACCCCATGCTGATCACCGTCAAGGGCACCGTCGAGGCCTTCTACGCCTAAGCGGCCCTGACCGCGCGCCCCGCCGGGCCCGCCGCCATGCTGTTCAGAACACCGGCCTTGCGCCGGTGTTCTGCTGTTGAGGGCGGCCCAGAGCTACAGGCGCCTCTCTTTCTTTGCTCTCTGTTGCCTTCCTGTTTCTTCCTTTCCCTCCCTTTCTTTCGCCTTTTCCTTTTCATCTGGGCCCTGATCCGGCTGGCGGGTAGCCTTTTCCGTCTAGGCAAGGGCGGCGCGTTTGTCACCCGCCTCTCAGGTGTCGCCACGCCATCACTGCTCATCCTCGGGAGCGCGGCTTGCCGCCCTGCCAGCGTTGCAGCGCAGCCCCCGCCAGCACCAGCAGGATGCCGAGCAGATCGCTCGCAGCCAGCCGTCCGGCCAGGGCATCGAGCAGGGCCCCCCCCGCCAGCTGGCCCGTGACGATGAGCAGGGCGCAGGCCAGGGCGCCGATCCGGCCGATGGCCCAACTGCTGATGGCGACGAACAGCGCCCCCAGCACCCCGCCGAGCAGCAGCCAGGGATCGAGCCCGGCGAGCCGCTCCCAGGGCGCCCCCTTGAGGATGAGCAGGGCGCCGAGCAGCCCGAAGCCGAGCAGGTGGTTGGCCAGCGACGCCGTCATGGCGCCCCGGGCGCTGGCGAGGCGGCCATTGAGGGTGCGTGACAGGCTCACCGCCACGCCGTTCAGCAGTCCCAGCAGGATCAAGAGGGTCATGGTGTCTCTCCTAATGCAGCACGATAAGCAGGGCGCCGGCCATCACCAGCAAGGCGGCGAGCGCGTCTTTTCCCGAGGGGCGGCGGCGAGCCAGTCCGAGCCAGCCGAGACCATCGCACAGGGCCCCAAACAGCAGCTGGCCGAGCAGCAGCAGGGCCAGGGTGCCCGCCATGCCGAGGGGCGAGTTGAGGCAGAGGGCCGCCAGCACCACGGTGAGCGCCCCCGGCAGACCGCCGAGCCAGGCCCAGGGCGGGGCCGCCTCCGGCGTCGGGGGCCTTGGGGAGAGCCACCACAGGAGCCCGGCCACCAGGCTGCCGACCCCGTGGGCCAGCCAGCTCGCGAGCCAGGGGTCGGTGGCGCGGGACAGGGCGCCGTTCTGGGCGATCATCAGCGCCAGCAGCAGGCCGGCGGCGAAGGCGGCCAGGGCGCCCAGGGTCTGGCCAAGTGTCTGGCCGAGGGCGGGGCGGCCGGGGCCGCGGTCAACAAGCGGGGGGATCATGGGGTTGCTCCTTGGTTGAACTGACGAGCAGGGTAAATTGTTTTTGATTTGGGGATAATCTACTCTCCTGGAACAACATTGTTTCCATATCGAGAACAACATGAACCAGGAAGCCTTCGCCCTGCTCCCCGCCTTCGTCGCCGTGGTGGAGTCGGGCACCTTCTCCGGCGCCGCCCGTCAGCTCGGCCTCAGCAAGTCGGTGCTGAGCAAGAAGGTGAGCCAGCTCGAGCAGGCCCTCGGCTGCCAGCTCCTCTATCGCACCACCCGCTCCCTCACCCTCACCGAGGCGGGGGAGCGCTACTTCGAGACGGTGCGCCATGCAGTGCGCCTGGCCAGCGACGGGGAAGATGCCATCGGCGCCCTGCAATCGGCCCCCCGCGGCCTGCTGCGGGTGACGGTGCCCATGGTCTATGGCCGGCGCCACATCGCCCCCCTTGTCCCCGAGTTTCTCGCCCTTCATCCCGAGGTGCAGTTGCAGCTGGAGATGAGCGACGCCCGGCAGGATCTGGTGGCCGAGGGGTTCGACGTGGCGGTGCGCATCGGCGAGCTGGAGGATTCGAGCCTGGTCGCCCGCCGCCTCGCCCCCTGTCTCAGCACCCTGTGCGCCGCCCCCGCCTACCTGGCGCAGGCCGGCACGCCCCGCACCCCGGCGGATCTCGAGCGCCACAACTGCCTCTTCTACTCCCTGTTTCGCGGCGGCACCCAGTGGCGGCTGCACGGGCCCGAAGGAGAGGTGGCCATCACCCCCAGGGGCAATTTCGAGGTCAACAACAGCGATGCCATCCACACCGCGCTGCTGGCGGGGCTTGGCATCGGCAACATGCCGGACTTCATCGTGGCGCGGGATCTCGCCATCGGGCGCCTGGTGCCCGTCCTGCCAGACCATGCCCTGCCCGAGCACGGCATCTGGTGCGTCTATCCCAAGCGCCGCCACCTGCCCGCCAAGGTGGAGGCCTGGCTGGCCTTCCTGCAGGCGCGTCTGGGGCTGCGCTGAGGGGGGGCATCGGGATAACCGGAACGGTTCACGTTTTTTTCATCGGGAAGGGAGTAGAGTAGGCAGCAAACCAAGCATCTGTTTTTATTGGAAAAGCATTCAGGGGACGAGCCACGGCATCGCGCCCCGCACCCCAGAGGGAGCCCCATGATGAAGAAAACCGCGATTGCCCTGACCCTCACCAGCCTGCTGACGCTGCCGCTCGTTGTCTCATCCGATGCCTGGGCCGCCCCGGTGCGCTCCCTGCAAAAGGAGCAGAATTACGAGCAGTTCATCAGCAAGCGCCAGGTGGTGGATCAGCTGCTGGCAGACGCCGCCCGCATCTTCCACTCCCCCGCCCGGGTCTCCGATGCGGGCTTTACCGCCAAGATGCCGAGCAACATGGAGCAGGTGACCACCCTGCTGCTGGAGGCCCACCAGCTCGAGCCCTATCGCACCGATCTGCTCATCTCGGCGGCCAACGCCCAGATCTACAACGGCAACGTGGACAGGGCCATCGCCCTGTTCGAGCAGGCCCTCACCGCCGCCCCGGACGATCTGGACATCAACACCTATCTGGCCACCTGGCAGCGCTTCAAGGGCAACCAGGCCAAATCCGATGGCTACCTCAAGCGGGTCGGCGAGCTCAATGCCGGTCGCGCCGCCGACTTGCAGCGACTGTTCGCCACCGTGGACAGGGTGGTCGCCACCCCCCTCAAGGAGCGTCAGGGACGGGGCGAGAAGAAGGGGCGCCGCGCCATCGTCACCCTGGGCTATGCCCTCAATCCCGATGGCTCCATGCACGAGATCCTGCTGGGACGCCTCGAGACCACCCGCGCCCTGGCCCAGGCCGATCCGGCAGCCCTCGTCATCCTCACCGGCGGCGTGCCCCAGAACCGCCAGACCGAGGGCAAGCTGATGGCGGACTGGCTGGCGAAAAAGGGCATCGACCGCTCCCGTATCATCGAGGAGAACTACGCCACCAGCACGGTGGATAACGCCCTCTACAGCGGCTATGCCCTCGCCCGCCACGAGATTGAGTTCGCCACTCTGGTGAGCTCGGCGAGCCATGTGCGCCGGGGCCAGACCCTGCTGGAAATCGCCTGTTGGCAGAGCGGCCCGGCGAACATCCGCATCGACAGCGTCGCCTACCCGGACAAGCCCCTCTCGGCCCTGGCCAAGGCAAGCCCGGAGGAGCTGCTTGGCATCTACCGGGACGCCCTGCGCACCTACGGCCTGTGGAGCTACCGCTCGGCCCCGCTGGTGGAGCGCTGATCCCCCGGCATGGCGCCCAGCAAAAAGCCCGCCGGCTGGCGGGCTTTTTCATTATCTGACGGGCCTGGGTGTTGCTATCGGCCCTTGCGCTCCGGCCACCAGGGTGAAGCCCCGATGGCCGGTCTCAGCCCTTGAGCTCCAGCACGGTGGTGAAGCCCCCGAATATCATGCGGGCGCCATCAAACGGCATGGTCTGGTGCAGGGGATTGGCGGGATCCATCCTGGGGTCCTGCATCATCTTGCCCATGGCGTCGTCCCGCACCGCCTTGCTCGGCCACTCCACCCAGGAGAAGACCACGGTTTCATCCTCCCTGGCCGCCACCGCCCGATAAAAGTCAGTCTGCTTGCCGTGGGGCACGTCGTCCCCCCAGCACTCCAGCACCCGGGTGGCGCCGTATTCGAGGAAGATGGGGTCAAACTGCCCCGCATGATCGATCAGGGCCTGCTTGTTGGCCGTCGGCACGGCGAGCACGAATCCGTCCACGTATGACATCAGAGGTTCCTCCTGTGAGTGAGGATCTCAGCATAGCAGCCGCCCATCAGCCCGCGCCTGCGCCGCCCCGCGCAGCCAGCCATCACAACGAGACCAGCCGCTCCAGATCGCTGCGGGTCAAGCGCTTGCTGTCCACCTTCACGTAGAGGGAGTGCTCCTCGCGTACCAGCAGCACGTCGCTCACCCCCTCGCAGGCGCGGATCCGCTGCTCCAGGGCCGGGGTGGCCTCGACCCCTTCCGGCAGCACGATGCGCAGGCTGCTCACATAGGGGGGCTCGGCCATGGTGAGGCTCACCCCGAGCCAGGCAAGGGCCAGGGTGGCACAACCGCCAAACACCAGGGGGCCGCCCCCCAGGCTGTAGAGCAGGCCACCGAGACTGCCGCCGATGGCGACCCCGAGGAACTGACTGGTGGAGTAGACCCCCATGGCGGTGCCCTTGTAGCCCGGCGGGGACTCCTTGCTGATGAGAGACGGCAGCAGCGCCTCCATCACGTTGAAGCCGATGAAGAAGAGCTGCAACCCGGCGAGCAGACCCCACAACTGCTGGCCGCTCTGCCAGAGCACCAGCTCGGCGGCCAGCATCACCACCACGCACCCGATGAAGACCCGCTTCATCTGGCGGTGCTTCTCGGCATAGATGATGAAGGGCACCACACTCACGAAGGCGATCAGCATGGTGACCAGATAGGCCTGCCACTGGCTGTCACGGGGCAGCCCGGCACGTTCCAGCAGGGGCGGCAGGGCCACGAAGCTCGACATCAGCAGGGTGTGGACGCAGAGGATGCCGAGGTTGAGTTTGAGCAGGCGAGGGTTGGTGAGCACGGTACGAAAGCTGCCTCGCACCATGGCGGACTCGCGATTTTGCAGGTGGGCCGCCGGGGTCGGCACCACCCAGAGCACCATGGCGATGGCGGCCAGGGCCAGCAGGGCGATGAGCCAGAAGAGGCCGGACAAGCCCAGGGCATGGGTGATGAGGGGGCCGGTCACCATGGCGATGGCGAAGGTGATGCCAAAGCTCACCCCGATGAAGGCCATGGCCTTGGTGCGATTCTGCTCCCGGGTGAGATCCGACAGGAGCGCCATGACGGCGGCGGAGATGGCGCCGCTCCCTTGCAGGGCGCGCCCAACGATGACCCCCCAGATGGCGTCGCTCAGGGCGGCGATGACGCTGCCAAGGGCAAACATCAGCAAGCCGCCGACGATGAGGGGCTTGCGCCCCACTTTGTCGGAGAGCAGGCCGAAGGGGATCTGGAACAGGGCCTGGGTCATGCCGTAGATGCCGATGGCAAGCCCGATGAGCGCCTCGGAGGCGCCCGCCAGGGACATGCCGTAGGTGGTCAGCACCGGCAGCACCATAAACATGCCGAGCATGCGCAGCGAGAAGACGGAGCCGAGCGCCCAGGTCGCGCGTCGCTCGCCCCTCGTCATGGTGAAATCATTCATGAGGGCCTCGATGAGTCAAAAAGAAGAGGAAAAGAAAGGGGTGACAGGCGCCCGGCCGCCCCCGAAAATCGGCGATGCCCCTCGCAGGGCGGCGCCCATAATAGCAGAGCCGGGAAGATTCCCGGCTCTGGATTTCATGCATTTCAGGGGTGCAGTTCACACTATCAGGGCAGCATGCTCACCAGCATCGGCGTTGCGTCCGGCTGGAAGCCCACCGACATCATCACGCTCAGGCAGGTGAAGATGATGACGACGATGGAGAACATGTCAGCTCCAGCGTCAGGGCAGCATGCTCACCAGCACCGGCGCTGCGTCCGGCTGGAAGTCCACCGACATCATTACGCTGAGGCAAGTAATGGTGACGATGGAGAACATGAACAGCTTGCGCGCCCAGAGGGAGTCGTCCACCGCCGCCTTGTAGCCCGACAGCGCCATCCCCAGCCACCAGACGCTCACCGCGGTGGCCACCACCAGATACTTGTACCCGGCGTAGCCGCCGAGGAACAGCATCAGGGTCGGCACCATGAATGCCAGGATGTAGAGGGTGATGTGGAGCTTGGCCACCGGGATCCCCTTCACCACCGGCAGCACCGGGATGTTGGCGGCCTGGTAGTCCTTGAAGCGGAAGATGGCGATCGCATAGGAGTGCGGCATCTGCCACAGGCTGAAGATCGCCAGCAGGATCAGGGCCCCCGAGTCGAACTGCCCGCTCACCGCGCAGTAGCCGATGACCGGCGGCGCGGCGCCGGAGAGGCTGCCGACCAGGGTGCCATAGACCGAGTGGCGCTTCATGTAGAGGCTGTAGACCCCCACATAAACCAGGAAGCCCAGCACCGCCAGCAAGGCGGCCAACGGATTGGCCGCAAAGTAGAGCAGTGCAATGCCCGCAACGCCCAGCGCCGTCGCATACCAGAGGGAGACACCGGGGGCGATGAGCCCCCGCACCAGGGCGCGGTTCTTGGTGCGCTCCATGATGCAGTCGATGTCCCGGTCGATGTAGTTGTTGAACACGCAACCGGAGGCCACCACCAGTGACACCCCCACCATGGTCAGGATGAACAGGGGCACATCCAGGCTCCCCTTCGAGGCCAGCAGGAATCCCCCGATAACCGAGATGAGGTTGCCGAAGATGATGCCCGGCTTGGTCACTTGCAGGTATTGCTTCATCATCATCAACCCGCTCAGTGAACCATCATGTTGATGTTGAGGTTGTACATGATCCACAGGGAACCCACGACCACGATGGCGATGATGAGCACGGTAAAGACCAGTGCCACCAGGTTCCAGCGCTCCTCGGAGGAGGTGTTCATGTGCAGGAAGTAGACCAGGTGTACGAAGATCTGCACCACCGCCATGGCCACCACGGTGCCGAGCACCACAGCGTGGGAGGCGGAGCCGTCCATCACCATCCAGAACGGCACGGCGGTCAGGATGAGTGACAGCACGAAGCCGATCATGTAGGACTTGACGCTGCCGTGGCTGGCGCCGTGATTGTCAACGGAATGACTCATTTACATGACCCCCATCAGATAGACCACGGTGAAGACGCAGATCCATACCACGTCGAGGAAGTGCCAGAACAGGCTCAGGCACATCAGGCGAGTGCGGTTGCGCTCGGTCAGCCCCTTCTTGGTGATCGACACCATCATCACGATGATCCAGACCAGGCCGCTGGTCACGTGGATACCGTGGGTCCCCACCAGGGTGAAGAAGGCAGAGAGGAAGCCGCTGCGATCCGGACCCGCCTCGTGCACGATCAGGTGATGGAACTCGTAGATTTCCATCGCGATGAAGCCGGCACCCAGCAGGAAGGTGACGAACAGCCAGGTGTTGACCGCCGCGACCTTGTTCTTGTTCATGGCCAGCATGCCGAACCCGAAGGTGATGGAGCTCAGCAGCAGCAGCATGGTTTCGGCGAACACGAACGGCAGTTCGAAGATGTCCTTGCCGGTGGGGCCGCCGGCAGTGCCGTTGACCAGGACCGCATAGGTCGCGAACAGGGTCGCGAACAGGATGCAGTCACTCATCAGGTAGATCCAGAAACCGAATACCTTGGTGGCACCGGCATCGTGGTGCCCATCCTCATGGGCACCGTGAGAGTGATGTAGTACGTCAGTCGCCATGGAATTAAGCCACCTTGTTGATGTTGTCGAAATGCTGACCTTCGATGCGCTCGATCTCGTCAACCTGTACGTAGTAGTCCACATCGTCGTTGAAGCTGTGGATGATCCAGGTGGCGATCATGCCGATGAAGCCGGCGATGGCCATCCACCAGATGTGCCAGATCATGGCAAAGCCGAACACCACGCTGAAGGCGGCGATGATGACACCGGCACCGGAGTTCTTCGGCATGTGGATGGGGGCATACTGGGCAGGCTTCTTGTAAGCGCTGCCGTCAGCCTTGGCTTCCCAGAAGGCGTCCAGACCGGTGACCTTCGGCTCGATGGCGAAGTTGTAGAACGGCGGCGGAGAGGACGTCGCCCACTCCAGGGTACGGCCACCCCAGGGATCGCCGGTCAGGTCGCGGTTCTTCTCGCGGTCGCGGATGCTGACCACGATCTGGATGACCTGGCACAGCACGCCCAGGGCAATCAGACCGGCGCCGCAGGCGGCGACCACCAGCCAGCCGTGGAACTCGGGATCGATGTTCTGGCTGACACGACGGGTCATGCCCATGAAGCCCAGCACGTAGAGCGGCATGAAGGCCACGAAGAAGCCGCTGATCCAGCACCAGAAGGCACGCTTGCCCCAGACGTCATCCAGCTTGAAGCCGAATGCTTTCGGGAACCAGTAGGTGATACCGGCGAAGCAGCCGAACACCACGCCGCCGATGATGACGTTGTGGAAGTGGGCGATGAGGAACAGGCTGTTGTGCAGCACGAAGTTGGCGGCCGGCACGGAGAGCAGTACCCCGGTCATGCCACCCACGGTGAAGGTGATGATGAAGCCGACGGTCCACAGCATGGGCGAGGTGAACTCGATGCGACCGCGGTACATGGTGAACAGCCAGTTGAAGATCTTCACCCCGGTCGGGATGGAGATGATCATGGTGGTGATGCCGAAGAAGGCATTCACGTTGGCGCCGGACCCCATGGTGAAGAAGTGGTGCAGCCAGACGATGAACGACAGCACGGTGATCGCCACGGTTGCCCACACCAGGGAGGTGTAACCGAACAGCTTCTTCTTGCAGAAGGTCGCCACCACTTCGGAGAAGATCCCGAACACCGGCAGCACCAGGATGTACACCTCGGGGTGACCCCAGGCCCAGATCAGGTTGATGTACATCATCATGTTGCCACCCATGTCATTGGTAAAGAAATGGGTACCCAGGTAGCGGTCTGCGGTGAGCAGGGCGATGGTGACGGTCAGGATCGGGAAGGAGGCGATGATCAGGATGTTGGCACACAGGGCGGTCCAGGTGAAGACCGGCAGGCGCATCATGGTCATGCCAGGGGCACGCATGCGGATGATGGTGGCGAAGAAGTTCACGCCGGTCAGCAGGGTCCCCAGACCCGAAATCTGCAGACTCCATATCCAGTAATCGACCCCGACCCCGGGACTGAACTCCAGCCCCGACAAGGGCGGATAGGCCAGCCAGCCGGTCTGGGCAAATTCACCGACCCCGAGGGAGACGTTGATCAGCACCACTGCCGCGGCGGTGAACCAGAAGCTCAGGTTGTTCAGGAAGGGGAAGGCCACGTCACGGGCACCGATTTGCAGCGGCACCACGATGTTCATCAGACCGATCACCAGCGGCATGGCCACGAAGAAGATCATGATGACGCCGTGGGCGGTGAAAATCTGGTCGTAGTGGTGGGCGTTCAGGTAGCCTTCGCCACCCCCGGAGGCGATGACCTGCTGGCCACGCATCAGCACGGCGTCGGCAAAGCCACGCAGCAGCATGACCATGCCCAGAATGAGATACATGATACCGAGGCGTTTGTGGTCGACCGAGGTCAGCCACTCTTTCCACAGATATTGCCACTTGCCGTAGTAAGTGATGAGACCGGCGATGGCCAGGCCCCCCAGAATGATACCGGCTATCGTGACCATGATGATGGGTTCATGGTACGGAATAGCCTCGAGTGTCAATTTTCCAAACATCGATTATTCCTCGGATCCTGCTTTCACACTCTTGTCGGCCGACATGGCCATGTGTCCGGCATGGGCGTCATGGTTCATGGCCTGGTTCTCCATGGCGTCCTCTTGCGAGGCCTCATGGTTCATCCCTTCGTGGTCCATGGCACCCGCTTTCGGGGCGGCGTCATGGTTCATGGCCTCGTGGTTCATGCCCTCGTGATCCGCGGAGCCCGCAGCCGGGGTGGCGTGACCACCATGGGACATGCCGCCCATGAACTTGTTGATGATGTTGACGAACAGCTTGGGATCGGCGCTGGCGAAGTACTCCACCGGGTGGTTTTCGCTCTTCTTGGCCAGGGCATTGAACTCATCCATGGTGCTCAGGGCCTTGGAAGAGGCCTTCACCTTGGCTACCCAGGCGTCGAAACCGGCTTGGTCCTGGGTCGCGATGGCCTTGAACTTCATGCCGGAGAAACCGGCACCGCTGTAACCGCCGGAGATGCCCTTGTACTCGCCCGCCTCGTTGGCAATCAGGTGCAGCTTGGTCTGCATGCCGGCCATGGCGTAGATCTGGCCGCCCAGTTGCGGGATGAAGAAGGAGTTCATCACGGTGTCGGAGGTCACCCGGAAGTTGACCGGGGTGTTGACCGGGAAGGCCAGTTCGTTGACCGATGCAATGCCCAGCTCCGGATAGACGAACAACCACTTCCAGTCCAGGGAAATGACATCCACCTGAACCGGTTTGACGTCCGATTCCAGCGGCTTGTAGGGGTCGAGGGAGTGGGAAGTTTTCCAGGTGATCACCGCCAGGATGACGATGATGATGACGGGTACAGTCCAGACGACTGCCTCAATCTTGTTGGAGTGGGCCCAGTCCGGCGCATAGGTGGCACTGGTGTTGGACGCCCGGTATTTGTAGGCGAACGCCACCGCCATGACAATCACTGGCACCACCACGATCAGCATCAAGCCGAGTGCGGTGAGTATCAGTGACTTCTGCTCCATACCGACCTGCCCCTTGGGGCTCATCAGTGCCATGTCGCAGCCACTCAGCAAGCTGGCGGTCGCGAGCAGCAGCAAAGCGCCCAAGCCCCTCTTCACATCAAAGAGTCTCATGCAATGTCCTCATCTTTTGAAGGCTTATTGGTATAAAAAAATGCAGCATTTTATTGCATCAGACCGGCATGTGAACAACATGAAAAATTAATCCCAAAAATGTTCAAAAGGTGATGGAAAGCGGCATCAGATGTTAATCCCTTGACAATGACCAATTTATTCAAGTTACACCGCGGCAATTCATCTTCCGTTAATCTCTCGCGCCACCAAAAGTGACCACCAATTAACCAAAAAGATCCATATGGTCTGTTTTTAACCCGCCATTGCGATCAAAAAAGAGCCATACAGCCCCTTTTCGACCCACAGGTCATTTTTCCACACCTTGATCTGGATGGGTATTTTTCGGGGAAGATAAAAAAAATAATTAATCAAACGAATGTATGATTAACTTCCCGCCCCCCGACAACGGTCGCAACCCCTGGCACCAGAGGGCACACTTCGTAACAAAACGGGCCCTTGTGCGGGCCCGTTGACAATCGTTTTCTCTCCCTCCCTCGGAGTCGGAGTCAGGAGTGACAGTGTTCCATTTGGGTCGCCACGGCGATCCGGTTCCAGGCGTTGATGGTGACCACCTGCATCAGGCACTGGGCCAGCAGGGTTTCCCCCAGTTGGGCCAGCGCCGCCTCATAGGTCTGCGCCGTGAGCCCCTTGTCGGCGATCAGGGTCACCTCGTCGGTCAGGGCCAGCACCGCCCGCTCCCGGGCGTCGAACAGCGGCGACTCCTGCCAGGCGGCCAGCGCCAGCAGACGCTGGGCGCTCTCCCCGTGCTTCATCGCCACGTCGGCGTGCATCTCGATGCAGTAGGCGCAGCCGTTGATCATGGAGGCGCGCAACTTGATGAGCTCCTTGAGCGACAGAGGAATGTCGGTGCCCCCGAGGTAGGACTCGAGGCCCATCATGGCCGAGACGGCGGCGGGCACCTGGTTGGCGAGCTGGATACGGTGTGACATGGCAAGACTCCGGTGATGGACCCCGGATGGGGCGGTGAGCTGATTGTTCACTTTTTCATTGTTGATTAGAATATCGTCATAACCTGCAACAGTTTTGCGTTTATCGCAAAGGTGAATCCATGCTGGATCGCATCCGCATCCTGGCCCAGGTGGTGGAATCGGGCAGTTTCTCCCGTGCCGCCCGCGCCCTCAACCAGGCCCCCTCCTCCGTGACCCGTGCCATCGACGCCCTGGAGCAACAGCTCGGGATCCCGCTCTTCAAGCGCAGCACCCGCCAACTGGTGCTGACCGAGCAGGGCGCCTATTTTCTCGCCCGCTCCCTGCCCCTGCTGGAGGAGGCGGATCAGCTGGTGCAATCCCTGCAACCCCTCTCGGTGGCGCCAGAGGGGCCGCTGCGGGTCTCGGTGTTCGAGAGCTTCGGCGCGTCCTGGCTCTCTCCCCGCCTGCCCGACTTCCTCGCCCGCTACCCCGGGGTGCGCCTGGAGGTTGCGCTGGACAACCGCATGGTGGATCTCGATGCCGAGAACGTGGACGTGGCGGTGCGCATCGGCAAGCCCGCCGACAGCAGCCTGCACACTCGCCATCTGCTCACCAACCGCTCGCTGCTGGTCGCCTCCCCCGCCTATCTGGCCCGCCATGGCGAACCCGCCCATCCCGCCGAGCTGGCCCACCACAACTGCCTCATTCGCGGCCATGGGCGCCAACGCCAGCACTGGTACTTCCAGCAGGGCACGGAGCGCGAGAAGGTGGCGGTGCAGGGCAACCTTGCCTCGGTCGGGGGCACGCCCCTGCTCTGCGCCGCCCTCGCGGGATGCGGCGTGCTGCTGCTGTCGAGCTGGATGGTGCAGCAAAGCATCGACGAGGGCACCCTGCTGCCACTGCTGCCAGAGTGGCTCGCCTCCCCCTACGAGGATCGCCAGGACGAGATCCACGCGGTGTTTCGTGGCGGCCGCTTCCTCAAACCCCAGACCCGCGCCTTCATCGACTTTCTGGTCGAGGCGATCAGGCCCTTGCAGGGGCCGCGCTGACCGCAACAGGGCCTCCTGGCGATACGCTGAAAACGCAGACGCCGGGCACAGGGCCCGGCGTCTGGAAATGAGGGTCGCCACGGCGACCGCTCAGCGTGATTTTCGCCCGTCAGGGCTTGGGGAGAGCCCCCGATAATCCCCGTAGGGGAAGATGTTGCGCAGGCGCTGGGCCACGGGCTCGGGGATGGAGCGGGAGAAGACCAGCCTCACCCCGTTGCCGTCCCGCAGACCCAGGATGCGCCCGCGCACCGGCTCATGGTGCAGGATCTGGGTCGCCTGGGTCACAAAGCGCGGCGGCACCGAGCCCCGCTTCACCACCACCTTGCCCGGCGCGAGCCGGACCTCGAACAGGGCACCGCGCCCCAGCGTCATCAACCACCCGATCAGGGCTATCGCCACCAACAGAGACAACCAGGCCATTGCGTCTTCCTCCCGTCAACCCGATGTTCGCCAGTATAACCGGGAGCGCCTCACCATGACCCAGCCGCCATCACGCTTTCACTCACTGCCGGGCCTTATCGGCGCCCCTTGCCCCAGGCCACCAGGGTATCCCGATAGAGGGCGAGCAGGGCCTGATCCCGCACCGCGACCCCGACCTGCTGGGCCGGGCAGTGGGCCCACTCGTCATGGGGATGGCGGGTGTCGTCAAACTTTTGCAGGGTATGGCCGATGGCGGGCCCCTCGGTGATGACCCGCACCGGCCCCTTGCGCAGGGTGAACAGCGCAGGATCGATCACATAGGCGATGGCGGAGGGATCGTGCACATGGCACCCCGCCATGCCGATGCGCTCGGAATAGAAGCGCAGGTAGAAGCGGCTGACATCCCACAGGAAGCGGCCCGGCTCCCCCGCATCGTCCCGCAGGGCATCCAGATAGTCGGCGGTGAAGATGCTCTGCTGGGTGACGTCGAGCCCGATGATCACCAGGGGCCAGGGGGCGGTGAAGACCCGGTCCGCCGCATCGGGATCGTCGTGGATATTGGCCTCGGCATAGGGAGTCACGTTGCCGCGATGGCCGTTGACGCCAAAGGCGCCGCCCATCACGACCACTTCTTTCACCAGGGCGGCTACCTCGGGGGCCGCCTCGAGCGCCAGCGCCAGGTTGGTGAGGGGCCCGATGGTCACTAGCGTGATCTCGCCGGGGTGGGCTTTCACCGTTTCGACGATGTATTGCCAGGCCGGGCGGGGATCCGGGATGAGGGTCACCTCCCCCGCCTGGACGTCGCCAAAGCCGCTCGGGCCGTGCACCACCGTCGTCGGGCCCACGGGCTCGCGCAGCAGCGGCGCGGCGGCGCCCCGGGCCACGTCCGCCTTCATGCCATATTTTTGTTTGAGCCAGAGGGCGTTGCGGGTGCCGTTTTCGATGGTGGCATTGCCAAACACCGTGGTGATGGCGAGCAATTCGATGGCGGGGTGCGCCTCGGCAAACAGAATGGCCATGGCATCGTCGATGCCGGGATCGGTATCCAGAATGATCTTGTGGGTCATGGGGCCTCCATTGGACAGTGCAGCCAGTGTAGCGAGCCGGCGCCGCTTTAACAGCGCCGGGATCACAACCTCGGGGTTTCCTTTGCATCAGGCCTGCTGGCGGAAGCGCTCGCCCTTGGGGTCAGGGCAGGAGTCACTCGGAAGGGGCGCCACCGCCTCCTCTCCCCTGGCGGTGCGTTTCAGTTGCCCCATGAATTGCTTGAAATGGGGGAGAAACCCCTTGAACAGCTCCTCTTTGCGATGCTGCATCATGACTTCGCCAAACAGCTTCAACCCGACGATAAACGCCTGATGTTCCTGCTCCGACATGGGCAGCTTCCCCTTGCTGAGCGCCAGGATGGCAAAGATGTCGTCGTGATTCTGGCAGTCGAACTGCAACGGGGGCACATCGCGGTCCAGCGCCTGGACCTGTACACGATAGGTGTGTGGCATCTTTCATCTCCTCTCGGGCTGGGCTTTTGCCCATATGGTTGATAAAATCAATTAAACCCTTTTAAGTTGACTTTATCAACCATGAAGTTGTCAAACCGCCTCTTCCGGATCCTCGATCAGTACAAAATCGCCATGACGCAGCATTTCCGGGCACAGCAGATCGCCCTTAGCCCCCTCCATTACAAGGTGCTGCAACTGATCCATGCGCTGGATCCCGCCACGCCGCAGCTCATCGCGCAGCGGTCGGGCCGCGACAAGGCGCAGGTGACGCGCCTGCTGCAGGAGATGGAGAAACAGGGGCTCATCGAGAAGCGGCCCCATCCCACTGACAGACGCAGCATCTGTCTGGCCTTGACCCCGCTGGCCTGCGAGCGGGTCAACCAGGGGGAGCAGCAGGCCGCACGGCTCGACGAACGGCTGTGTTCCCTGCTGACGCCGGCGGAGATAGCGCAGTTGCAGCAACTGCTGGACAAGATAGAAAAAGGGCTTGAGTCGACCGATTAGGGTCAGCGTCAGGGGGGCCGCTGCCTGATTTGTGGCCAACCAGCGCGGCCTGCGCTGGCGGCGCCTTGTGAGCCACTCCCGGAGATGGTATCACTGGCCCCACTCTCCCCTTCCCGCCGAGGCGCCATCGTGATCACCCTGATTAAAGAGTCCGACCAGTTGAAAATGCCCTGGAAGAACAGGCAGGGCACCACGGCCCAGATCCTGATCTCCCCCCCTGGTTCGACCCTGGACAAGCTCGACTTTGACTATCGGCTGAGCTCGGCCCCCATCAAGGAAGCAGGGAGCTTCTCCCGCTTTCCCGGCTACCAGCGCATCCTGCTGCCCGTCAGCGGTGCCGGTTTCGTGCTCAACGGCCACCCCTACGCCACCTTCGAGGCGGCCCACTTCAGCGGGGATGACGAGACCCGCTGCGAGCTGCTGAAAAAAGAGGTGACGGATCTCGGACTCATCTACCACCCGGCGCGCATCAGCGCCAACGTGCGGGTGCTGAACCTGCCCTTCCCCCTCAGCCTCACCCTGGAGGCGGACAAGACTTACCTTTGTCATCTGCTGGAGGGCCAGCTCACCGTGCAGGGACAGCAGGTCGCACCGGGCGAGACCCTGGTGGTGCAAGGGGAGGAGAGCATCCGCTTCGAGTGCGGCAAGAAAACCACCCTCGCCTTCTTTACCCTGCAGCCCAAGCCGGCCGCCGTTTAACGCCGAGGGGCACGGCCCCCGCTGTCGAGGCAGGCCTGCATGGTGTCATAGGGGGTATAGTGCCTGGTGCGGCTGTAGTAGGTGCCGCCCTTGGGGTGACAGATGCCGCTCCGGCTCTTCTTCACCGGGGGCTCGGCGGCCAGCGCGATGGCACACAGCAGCATCAGGCAACAGCCAAGCATCCATTTCACTGCGTTCATGCTCTCTTTTCCGAAGGGGCGTAGGCAGGCCACTGGCCCATTTGCGGCCTATTGTACGCCGCTCATCCCCTTGCCACCCCAAACCAGATCATGAAAGTACCGCGACGCAGCGCAAGCGAAGACAAAAAAGCCGGGACCCTCCCGGCTTTTGTTTGTGCTGGCGGCGACACGCCCCTTGGCACTACCCCACCTTGAAGCTGCCCTTCATCAGGGCGAAGTGGCCCGGGAAGGAGCAGAAGAAGGTGAGATCCTTGCCTGCCAGCCCCTCGGTCTTGAAGGTGACGCTGGTGCTCTCGCCCCCTCCCACCAGCTTGGTGTGCGCCAGGATCCTGGGGTCATCCTTGGGAAGGTAGTCGTGATCGGCACCGGCACTCATGCCCGCGGTGGCGACGGCCTGGTAGTCGGCAGTATTGGCCAGCACCCAGTTGTGACCCATGTTGGCCACCGGCAGCTTGCCGGTGTGATTGAGGGTCACTGTCACCTCCTTGCAGGTGGCCGGCACGCTCATCTCTTTCTGGTTGAACTGCATGGCATCATTGCCTTCGATGACCAATGCGCACTCATCGGCCAGGGCGGGGGCGGCGAGGGAGCTCAGAAGCAGCAGGGCTAACACCTTTTTCATCATCTTCTCCTTTGATTGGCGATGGAAGACAGCAAACTCGCCTCGAAAGTCCGAGCGGCACCAGGCAAAGATACTGTCAGAATCGATCTTCATTGTACCCAGATGTCACCGGGGAACGACGGTTTTTGCTCAAAGATGCGGGCCGGGTCACTCCTCTCCCCCGCATCACGACAAGGGACCGGATTGGTCAACGGGCCGTCCGGCTTAATTATTTG
The DNA here is from genome assembly GCF_040908165.1 of Aeromonas sp. R6-1. Taxonomy (NCBI): domain Bacteria; kingdom Pseudomonadati; phylum Pseudomonadota; class Gammaproteobacteria; order Aeromonadales; family Aeromonadaceae; genus Aeromonas; species Aeromonas sp. R6-1. Next base: position 357,645 of record NZ_JBFODF010000053.1, on the reverse strand, counting down.
CAGGGTTGGCGCCCTTGGCCAGCTCGCCAACCCGAACGCCCTTGGCTAAGCTGCTCACCCGTCGACGACTCCCGCGAGAATGACAGATGCACACCTCTTCCCTGCGCCAGGCACCGCGCGCCCTGCTGCTCTCCCTGATGCTGCTGTTGGCCGCCTGTCAGCCAGCCCCGACCCAGACCCGCATTCAGGGCAGCACCATGGGCACCTACTATGCGGTGACCCTGAGCGACCCCTTCCCCGGCGGACAGGGGGCACTGCATCAGGAGGTAGAGGCGCTGCTGGCACGCCTGAACAAAGAGATATCCACCTATGATCCGGGCTCCCTCATCTCCCGCTTCAATCAGGGAACGGGGCAGCCCCCCCAGATCATCCCGGCCACCATGGCGAAGATTGTGCAACAGGGGATTGACGCCGGGCACCTCACCCGGGGGGTTCTCGATGTCACCGTGGGCCCCCTGGTCAATCTGTGGGGATTCGGGCCGGACAAGCGCCCGGTCAGGCGGCCCAGCGCAGAGCAGATCGCCCAGGCCAGGGCGAGGGTCGGCATCGACAAGCTGAGCCTGACACCCCAAGGAGATCACTTCCTGCTCGGCAAGGCCATCCCAGATCTCTATCTGGATCTCTCCACTCTGGGCGAGGGGGCGGCCTCCGACGAGATAGCCGGGCTGCTGGAGCAAAAAGGGGTCCACAACTACCTCATCGAAGTGGCGGGGGCGGTGCGCAGCAAGGGGCACAACGACAAGGGCAATCCCTGGCGGGTGGCCATCGTCGAGCCCTCGGACAGACCAGGCGCCATCGAGGATGTGGTGACCCCGAACGGCATGGCGGTGAGCACCGCCGGCAGCTATCGCAACTATTACGAGCTCGACGGCAAGCGCTACTCCCACATCATCGATCCTGCCACCGGCGAGCCCGTGACCCACAAGCTGGTCTCCGCCACCGTCATCACCCCCACGGCCCTGGAGGCCGATGCCCTCGACACCGCCCTCATGGTGATGGGTCCCGAGCGGGCGATGGCCTTTGCCAGGGAGCACAAGCTGGCGGTCTATCTCATCGAGAAGACCGCCACGGGCTTTGCCGCCAGCCACACCCCCGAGTTTGCTCCCTATCTGGTGCGCAAGCAGCCCTGAATGACGAGGCCCCGCAGTGCGGGGCCTCGTTCACTGACCGCCTATTCGATGGGGATGCGGTGGGGCGCGGGGCTGGCCGCCTGCTTGGGCAGGCGCAGGGTGAGGATGCCGTTGTCAAAGCGGGCGCTTACCTGCTCTGGCGACACCTCCACCGGCAGCTCGACGCTGCGCGACACGCTGCCATAGTAGCGCTCGCTGCGCAGGGCCCGTTCATCCTTGTTCTGGCTGTCAAACTGGCGGATCTCCGCCTTCAGGGTCACCAGCTTGCCGTGCACGTCCACGTGGATGTCCTCCTTCGCCACCCCGGGCAATTCCGCCTGCAGCAGGTAGTCATCCCCGCTCTCCCGCAGATCCAGCTTGATCTGGCTGGGCAACGGGTCCCCGTGCAGGGGGCGGATGTAGAAGCCGGAGGCCATGTCGTGGAACAGGTCATCAAACAGGCTGGTACGACTCGGTAGCAAACTCATCTGATCCCTCCTTGTGAGCGGGCAAGGGAGCAGACGGGCACCCTGCCCCCTGCCGCCTCCCGCATGCTGACGCTCTTCAAGTCTAAAAACCGGGACAGCGCCTGCCAGTGCCAACTCGCCTTCCCTTGACCGGGATCAAAGGCAAGACACCCTTTTTTTCACCCAAGGTCTGCGGGAAAAACCGGGGCCCCTCCCCATGTGCAATTGCCTGCCTGCGGACTTTGGTGGCACACTTCTCCCACCAGCCCGTAGCGCCTTGATGCCAGACAGATGCAGACACCGGACTCCGTACCCGAGAAGAAACCCCAGCCCAAGCCCAAGCGCATCCTGCTGGTCAACGAACAGCGTTCCTTCCAGATGATGATGAAGGCGATGCTGATCAACATCGGCATCAACCGCATCACCTACACCAACTCCGCCGACGAGGCGCGCCGCCGCTGCCAGAAAGAGAGCTTCGACATCTATCTGCTCGACTATGAGCTGGGGGCGGGCGAGAACGGCCGCCAGTTGCTGGAAAGCCTGCGGGATCAGCAACTCATTCCGCCCCAGAGCGTGGTGATCATGGTCAGCAGCGACGGCTCCCGCGCCATGGTGCTGAGCGCGCTGGAAGCCGAGCCCGACGAATACCTGATGAAGCCCTTCTCCCAGGAGCAGTTCTCGTTTCGCCTCAAACGCGCCCTCGCCCGTCGCCAGGCACTGGAGAGCGTCTTCAGCGCCCTCACCCGGGACGATCTGCCCGCCCTGGTGGAGGCCTGTGCCAAACAGGCGGACGCGGTGCCCCGCTTTGCCAACTTCTGCCGCTGCCTGCAGGCCGACACCCAGCTCAAGCTGGGCCAGGCCAAGGAGGCCCGCAGCCTGATGCGCCAGCTGCTGGCGGGGCAGGAGAACAGCTGGGCTCGCCTCACCCTGGGCAAGGCGTGCCATACCCTGGGTCTGCACGAGGAGGCGGTAAGCCACCTGCAAGCCACCCTGAAACACACCCCCCTGATGGTGGAGGCTTACCTCTGGCTCGCGGAGTCCCTGCTGGCGCTGGGCAATGACGAGCAGGCCCAGCAGGAGCTGCGCCGGGCGGTGGACATCTCTCCCCAGTCGGTGCAGCTCTCCCGCCGTCTGGCGGAGGTGTGCCTGCAACGGCACGACTACGCCCAGGCCAAGGACGTGCTGCTCGCCCTCATCGACTTGTCGCGCAACTCGATCCACCGCACGCCGCATTATCTCGGGGCCTATATCCAGACCCTCACCTTGTACGCCCTCAACAGCAACGACGGCTACCACATCGCCAACCTGCAAAAGCAGGTGAACTCCGCCCTGTCGCGCATCCGCGACTCCCTGATGATGTCGGAGTTCAACTACCCGGTGTTCGAGCAGATCTGCCAGGCCCGGGTGCGCATCGCCCTGGGGGAGCTGCTCAAGGGCAAGAAGATGCTCTATCGCGCCAACCAGAACTGGCTGGACGAGCCCGCCACCATGCCTCCGGCTCTCCTTGGCGAGACCATACTCGCCCTCTATCAGCTCGGGGAGTTCGAGTACGCCGAAAGCCTGCAGGGACTGCTGGCGGAGGATGAGGATCGGCTGCTCACCACCTGCATCCAGGTGACCCGGGATGACAAGACGGTGCAGGAGCGGCGCCAGCGCTATCAGCAGCTCAACGATCTGGGCATCAAGGCCTATCAGGCCGGAGAGCTGGAGCAGGCCCTCGGCCACTTTCGCGAGGCCCTGCGCCGGGCGCCCGCCAATACCGGCGCCGCCCTCAACAAGATCCAGGTGCTGCTGCAACTCATGCAGAAGAACCGCAAGAGCCCGGAGTTTGGCGCCGAGTGCAAGGAGACCCTGGAGGTGCTGGAGGGCATCCCCCTCAACCCCGCCCAGCAGGAACGTTTTCGCAAGCTGCGCCAGGAATATCATCAGCACAGCTGATATCCCCCCTCCTCCCCTCACCTATGCTGATACTGACTCAGGGAAGGGAGGGGCAACACCATGGCAATGTGCCGATACCTGGTGGCCGATGGCCGCCACTGCACCGAAGAGGCAGGGGATCATGATCTCTGCCGCTGGCACGACCCCGCTGCGGCCCACAACACCCCTGATACCGCCGAGGCGCTGGAGCGCTATGTGCGCCAGGGAGGCCTGTGCCACGGCCTGCAACTGGCCCGCGCCGAGCTGGCGGATCTCAACCTGGTGAACAGGCAGGGTCCGGAGGGATTCTTGCTGGAGCAGTGCAACCTCTATCGCGCCAACCTGCGAGGTGCCCATCTCTACGGCATTCGCATCAAGGGCGGCAGCCTGATGAAGGCCGATCTGAGCGAAGCGAACCTCCACTGCGCCACCCTCGACGACGTCAACCTGCTCGGCATCCGCTGGAAGAACACCCGCCTCGACAACCTGGAGACGGGCAAGCGACTGATGCAGGACAGAAAGGGGCGCCGCGAGCGGGACCCGGCGCAGGCCCGCGTCTGGTTCAAGGAGGCGGAGGAGACCTACCGGGATCTGCGCAAGGCCTCGGAGGCCCAGGGCATCTTCACCATGTCCGGTCGCTACATCCAGCAGGAGCTCACCATGCGCCGCCTGCAGATGCCGTTCTGGTCCTACCGCCGCTTCGCCTCCTGGATAGTGGATCTCTTCTGCGGTTACGGCGAGGCCCCCATGCGGGTGGTGCTCTTCTCCCTGCTGCTCATCGTCATCTGCAGCATCTTTTACTTCTTCTGCGGCCTCAACTTCGCGGGCACCCACCTCATCTATCGCCCGGACGCTCCTCTGGAGCAGAACGCCATCTTCCTGATGGAGTGCCTCTACTACAGCGTGGTGACCTTCACCACGCTGGGGTATGGGGACTTCACCCCGGTGGGGTTGTCGCGGATCTTTGCCGCCTTCGAAGCCTTTACCGGCAGCTTCACGCTGGCACTGTTCGTGGTGGTGTTTGTCAAGAAGATGACCCGCTAGAAACCTGTCCACGATCTTGCTGGGAGGCCGCTTCCAAGGCTCATGTGCTGCTCGCTTATGTGTCGCCAGGCGCTCTCATGTATACATATGCACTCAGGTTCCTCTGCTGCGCTTTATCTTGCTGACAGCCTCTCGCGACAGATCGTGAACAGATTCCCGAGCCGCTGCGCCAGTCACAGCCCCCGAACTTGCATCCATCGCGGATTCCTAGTCCAATAAGCGACGAACAAAAACGACATGAGCACCCCGAACATGAAGATCATCTCTTTCAATATCAATGGCCTGCGCGCCCGTCTTCATCAGTTGCAAGCCCTTATCGACAAGCACCAGCCGGACGTGATCGGCCTGCAGGAGATCAAGGTGCACGACGAAGCCTTCCCGGTCGCGGATGTGGAGGCCATGGGCTACCACGTGGTCTTCCACGGCCAGAAGGGGCATTACGGGGTCGCCATCATGAGCAAGCAGGCTCCCATCGAGGTGCAAAAGGGTTTCCCCACCGATCCGGAAGATGCCCAGCGCCGCATGATCATGGCCAGCTTCAAGCGGGAAGACGGCTCCGTCATCAAGGTGATGAACGGCTACTTCCCCCAGGGGGAGAGCCAGGATCACGAGACCAAGTTCCCGGCCAAGCAGAAGTTCTATGAAGACCTGCAGCACTACCTCGAGACCCACCACACCCCGGACGACCAGATTGCGCTGATCGGGGATATGAACATCTCCCCCACGGATCTCGACATCGGCATCGGCGAGGCGAACCGCAAGCGCTGGCTGCGGGATGGCAAGTGCTCCTTCCTGCCCATCGAGCGGGAATGGATGGAGCGCCTGAAAGGCTTCGGGTTGACCGACACCTTCCGCGCCGCCAACCCCACCGAGTGCGAGCGCTTCTCCTGGTTCGACTACCGCTCCAGGGGCTTTGACGAGAACCGGGGCCTGCGCATCGACCTCATCATGGCCTCCGACGCCCTCAAGGACAAAGTGACCGAGACCGGCATCGACTACGAGCTGCGCGGCATCGACAAGCCCTCGGATCACGCCCCCATCTGGACCTGCTTCGCCTGATCCCCACGCCAGGCTCGCCCTCGCCAAAAGAACCTGCCCCCGCCCATGCGGGGGCTTTTTTTGTTCACCGCCCCGCCCTTTCTTAATCCATGTCAATTACCAGGCAGACGGCGCTTGCCAGGCCTTGACCTTCTCCTTTCGGCAAGGTTTAGATTCGGCCCATCCGTCACAGGGAAACCACCCATGCTCTCATCGAGATTGCCCACCACGTTCATCGCCCGGCTGTTGCTGGGGCTGATGCTCGTCTGCAATCTCACCCTGTGCATCGGCTGGCATGGGGCGGCCACCGCCCTGCCAAGTGACGCATCCGCATCCATCCTGACTCCGGCGCAGTCTCCCCTGTCTCATGGACTGCACCAGAGCGAGCCTGTGCAGCATTCCGCCATGCACCAGGCCGACACAGCTTCCCTCTCCTGCCACGGTGGCCCCCAGAGTGAGGCGGCCCCGCCCGGGGAGGAGTGCCAGATGCAGAGCGGCCTCTTCGGCGCCACCAGTGCGCCGCCCCTGCTCGGCCTGCTGCTGTCACTGCTGCTTCCCCTGCTGTTGCTCCCTTCGTGGCGCCTCGTCCCCCTACTGGACAACTGGTTGCGGGATCCCTTCCTGCGATCCCGCGGCACCCACCCTCCCTCCTGGCCGCGCCGACACCTGATGCTGTCGGTGCTGCGCCACTAGAAAGCGCTTCTCTCGCGGCAACAGCAAGCCTCGGCTTGCCCGTTTTCTGCCGCCTTGCCTGACCCTGTGCCCCGGCCAAGCCGGCCCGCTCGCAGGGAGCCGTGCGCACTGACACAGCTGCGCCCCGTTTGCCGCCAATCCCTTGGGTGATGCCTTGCACCTCACCCGACCGGCGGCCTGCACAAGAGAAGACGTATTATGTCACCAGCCTACTTTTCACCGTCCAAGGTTGCTGCCTTCGCGGGCACCTTATCCTCCTGCACTTTCTGCATGCAGACTCGCGCCGGAGGCTTGTCATGAACAAGACACTGTTGATGTCCGCCCTGCTGCTGGCCCTCGGCGCCGGTGGCGGCTACTGGGCCGCCAAACAGACCACTGCTGGCTCCGCTGCCAAGGAGAAGACGCCGCTCTACTGGGTCAACCCCATGGATCCCCGCGACAAGCGCGATGCCCCCGCCAAGGACAACATGGGGATGGACTTCATCCCCGTCTATGAGGAAAAACAGGGCGGCTCACCGGGCACTGTCACCATCAGCCCCGAGATCCAGCAGAACCTGGGGGTGCGGCTCGCCAAGGTGGAGAAGCTGCCCATCCACCAGCAGATCGAAACGGTGGGCTACGTCGGTTACGACGAGGACAGGCTGGAGGCGGTCAACGCCCGCATGGCGGGCTGGATCCGCACCCTCGCCATCAAGAGCGAGGGGCAGCAGGTGAGCAAGGGGAGCCTGATTTACGAGCTCTACGCCCCGGATCTGGTCAACGCCCAACACGAGTATCTGCTGGCTCTCAACACCGCCAACCCCCTGCTGCTGCGCGCCGCCGAGGGCAAGCTCAAATCTCTGCAGGTGCCGGCGGATCAGATTGCGGCCCTCAAGCGCAGCCGCCAGGTACAGGAGACGGTGCGCATCTATGCCCCCAGCAGCGGCTATGTCTCCGAGCTGAAGGTGCGCGAAGGCCAGTATGTGGAGCCTGCCGCAGCGCTCTTTAACATCAGCACCCTCCAGCAGGTGTGGGTAAGTGCCGAGGTGTTCGAACGTCAGGCCGCCCAGCTGAAAGTGGGGGATCCGGTCACCATGACCCTCGACTATGCCCCCGGTCGCAGTTGGCAAGGTAAGGTGGATTACCTCTACCCGACCCTGGATGCCACCACCCGCACCCTCAAGGTGCGGCTGCGCTTCGCCAACCCGGACGAGTTTTTGAAACCCAATATGTTCGCCAAGGTGACCATTCAGGCGGGTAAGGGAGAGCCGCAATTGGTGGTGCCGAGCGAAGCGGTGATCCGCACCGGCAGCCAGGACAGGCTGGTGCTGGCGCTGGGGGATGGCAGCTTCAAATCGGTGGCCGTCACTCTGGGCCCCCAGTTTGGCGACAAGGTTGCCATCCGGGAGGGAGTTGAAGCGGGGGACAGCATCGTCAGCTCGGCCCAGTTCCTGCTCGACTCCGAATCGGCCATCGATTCCGACTTCCAGCGCATGACGGCGGTGCGCCCCGCCCAGGTGTGGACTCAGGGCGAAGTTGAAAGCATCGATCTGGCCAACCGCACCCTGATGGTCACCCACCAGCCCATCCCCGAGTGGCAGTGGCCCGCCATGGAGATGGAGTTCACCGTGGCCGACGGGGTCGATATGAGCAAGCTCACCGAAGGGCAGACCCTGCATCTGCAAGTGATGCAGGAGGGGGATGAGTACCGCATCACCACCATCCATCAGGAGCAAGCGCCGGCCAACGGCGATGCCACCAAGCCCGCAACGGATGAGATGGGCAAGATGGAAGGCATGGACCATAGCCAGCACGATATGGGAGCCAAATCATGATCCCGTCGATTATTCGCTGGTCCATCGGCAACCGCTTTCTGGTGCTGCTATTGACCCTCATGCTCACCGCCTGGGGGCTCTGGTCGGTCAAACAGACCCCGGTAGACGCCCTGCCGGATCTCTCCGACGTGCAGGTGATCATCAAGACGGCCTATCCGGGCCAGGCACCCCAGGTGGTGGAGGATCAGGTGACCTACCCGCTCACCACCGCCATGCTGGCGGTGCCGGGGGCCACCACGGTGCGCGGCTACTCCTTCTTCGGCGACTCCTTCGTCTATGTGCTGTTTGACGACAACACCGACCTCTACTGGGCCCGCGCCCGGGTGCTGGAGTACCTGAGCCAGGTCGCGCCCAATCTGCCCGCCTCCGCCCGTCCCCAGCTCGGCCCCGATGCAACCGGGGTGGGCTGGGTCTATCAGTACGCCCTGGTGGACAGAACCGGCAAACATGATCTCAGCGAGCTCACCTCCCTGCAGAACTGGTTCCTCAAGTACGAGCTGCAGACGGTGGACGGGGTCTCCGAGGTCGCCACCGTGGGCGGCATGGTGCGCCAGTATCAGGTGCGGGTCGACCCGGACAAGCTGCGCGCCTACGGCATTCCGCTCTCCCTAATCGAGACCGCCATCAAGCAGGGCAATCAGGAAACCGGCGCCTCCGTCATCGAGATGGCGGAAGCGGAGTACATGGTGCGCTCCAATGGCTATCTGAAAAGCGTCGAGGATCTGAAGCAGATCCCGCTCGGTACCAATGTACGCGGCGCCCCACTGCTGCTGGGCGACGTGGCGGATGTGGTCACCGGCCCCCAGAGCCGGCGCGGCCTGGCCGAGCTCAACGGTGAAGGGGAAGTGGTGGGCGGCATCATCGTCATGCGTTACGGCGAGAATGCCCAGCACACCATCGACGGGGTCAAGGCGCGGCTGGCGGAGCTGAAAAGCAGCCTGCCAGAGGGGGTGGAGGTGGTCACCGTCTACGATCGATCCGACCTTATCCAGCGCGCCATCGACAACCTCTCCGGCAAGCTGGTGGAGGAGTTCGCGGTGGTGGTGCTGGTCTGTCTCGCCTTCCTGTTCCACTTGCGTTCATCCCTGGTGGTGGTCATCTCCTTGCCCATCGCCATCCTGACCGCCTTTATCGTGATGCACCTGCAGGGGATCAACGCCAACATCATGTCGCTGGGGGGCATCGCCATCGCCATCGGCGCCATGGTGGATGGCGCCATCGTGATGATCGAGAACGTCCACAAACATATGGAGCGGGAGGCGCTCACCGACAAGAACCGCTGGCGCATCATCACCGAGGCGAGCATAGAGGTGGGGCCCGCCATCTTCTTCTCCCTGCTGATCATCACCATCAGCTTCCTGCCGGTGTTCGCGCTGGAGGCGCAGGAGGGGCGGATGTTCCACCCCCTCGCCTACACCAAGACCTACGCCATGGCGGCGGCGGCCGGGCTCGCCATCACCCTGGTGCCGGTGATCATGGGTTACTTCATCCGTGGCAAGGTGCTGGCGGAGCAGGCCAACCCCCTCAACCGCTGGCTGAGCCAGGGCTATGTGCCGCTGCTGAAAGCCGTCTTGGCCCGTCCGAAAACCACTCTGGCCATCGCCGCCGTGGTGACGGTGGCGGGCTTCTGGCCTCTCAAGTACCTCGGCTCCGAGTTCATACCGCCGCTGGACGAGGGGGACATCATGTACATGCCCACCACAGCAGCAAATATCTCGGTGGGCAAGGCGCGGGAGATTTTGCAGCAGACCGACAAGCTCATTCGCACCGTGCCCGAGGTGCAGAACGTGTTCGGCAAGGCAGGCCGCGCCGAATCGGCCACCGACCCAGCCGATCTGGTGATGATGGAGACCAGCATCCAGCTCAAGCCCCGCGATCAGTGGCGCCCCGGCATGACCCCGGAGAAGCTCAAAGAAGAGCTCGACTCCCTCATCCACTTCCCCGGCCTCACCAACGCCTGGGTGCCCCCCATCAAGACCCGCATCGACATGCTGGCCACCGGCATCAAGACCCCGGTGGGCATCAAGATTGCGGGGCCCGATCTCAAGGTGATACAGCAGCTCGGCCAGCAGCTGGAACAGATCGTCGGCAAGGTGGAGGGCGCCTCATCGGTCTACGCCGAGCGGGTGGCCGGTGGCCGCTATGTGAAGGTGGACATCGACCGACTGAAAGCGGCCCGCTACGGCCTCAATATCGCCGACGTGCTGGCGGTGCTCGCCACCGCGGTGGGCGGCATGGAGGTGGGCCAGACCATCGAGGGGCGCGAGCGCTACCCCATCAACCTGCGCTATCCCCAGAGCTATCGCGACTCGGTAGCCAGCCTCGAGCTGCTGCCGGTGGTGACACCGAGCGGGGCGCGCATCGCGCTGGCGGACGTGGCACGGGTCTACATCAGCGACGAGGCCCCCATGCTGCGCAGTGAAAACGCGCGCCTCAACGGCTGGGTCTACATCGACATTCGCGGCCGCGACATCGGCTCTTTCGTGGCACAGGCCAAGGCCGAGGTGGGCAAGCAGCTGGTGCTGCCGGCGGGCTACGCCCTCACCTGGTCCGGGCAGTACGAGTACATGGAGCGGGCCAAGGCACGCCTCGCCTACGTGGTGCCATTGACCGTCGCCATCATCGTGCTGCTGCTCTATCTGGCGTTTCGCCGCTTCCAGGAGGTGCTGCTCATTCTCACCACCTTGCCGCTGGCGGTGGTGGGCGGGATCTGGACCCTCTGGCTGCTCGACTTCAACCTCTCGGTGGCGGTCGGGGTGGGCTTTATCGCCCTGGCGGGGGTGGCGGTGGAGACCGGCGTCCTGATGCTGGTCTACCTCAACCACGCCTGGGATGACCTCGTGGCCAGCGGCAAGCCGGACCAAGCGGGCCTGCACCGGGCGGTGATCCACGGCGCCGCCCTGCGCCTGCGCCCCAAGATGATGACGGTGGTGACCATCATCGCAGGCCTGTTGCCCATCATGTGGAGCCACGGCACCGGCTCCGAGGTGATGCAGCGCATCGCCGCCCCCATGATAGGCGGCATGGTGAGCGCCTTAGGTCTGACCCTCTTGGTGCTGCCCGCCGCCTATTACCTCTGGCGCAGCCGCAACCTGCCTGCTTATCAACAATCCGAATGACCCGATTTCCCAACCCTTTTCGACTGAACGATTGAAGGAAAACACCATGAACTACAAGACGCTGACCCTGACATTGCTGCTGGGCCTCGCTACCCACACCGGCCTGCAGGCCGAGGAGATGATGAACCATGCCGGCCACGACATGGGCCAGATGAGCCAGATGGAAGGCATGAACGAGATGGGCGAGATGGCAATGACCAAGGGGGTCATCACCCGCATCGACGCGGCCAACGGCAAGGTCGGCATCAAGCACGAGGTGATCGACAACCTCAAGATGCCGGCGATGACCATGGTCTTTCGGGTAGCCGATCCGGCCCTGCTCCAGGATCTGAAGGTGGGGGATGCGGTGCGCTTTCATGCCGAAAACCCGGCCGGCAAGCTCACCGTGACCGCCATCCAGAAACGGTAACCACTGCCTTGAGCCATAAAAACGGCGGGATTATCCCGCCGTTTTTATTTATGACATCACAAGATGTGGCTCTTTCAACCGCGAATATGCGCGATAAAGGCGTCGATCTGTTCGCGGCCGCAGGCCGGGTTCATAAAGACCGCCTTCTCCCCGGCGATATAGGAGTACTTGCCGCGAGAGTCATAGTCGGAGTGAGCGATGGCCTCCACCCAGTTGGTGTAGAGCCCCACCTTGCCGCGTCCCTTGAACAGGCTGCGGTGGTACTCGGTGTTGCGTGCCAGCCGCGCCTTGTAGGCCGCATCCGGGCTGCGGGCCAGCTCGAAGGCGAATTCGGCTTCCGGGTCCTGCACCCACTCGGGGTTGTAGATCTTGAAGCCGACACTGGGCCCCTGGTTCTCCTGGGCCACCAGCTTGACGTTGCCGAGCTGGCTTAACCGGAAGCGGAAGTAGTTGGCGTTTTGCAGGCAGTGGGCCAGCACGGTGCGATACCCCTCCACCCCCAGGTAGTTGAGGGCCGCATAGGCACCGAACAGGCCGCTCGCCCCACGGGAGCACTCGATGGTGGATTGCAGGTGGGTCTGACCCTGGATGTCCCGCTCGAAGTAGGAGAAGTTCTCCGGGTCATTCTCCATCGCCTTGAGATCGCTCTGCTCTTTTATCATCACCAGGCTGGAGGTGTAGGGCACATAACCCCACTTCTGGAAGTCGACGGTGAAGGAGTCGGCGTATCTGAGCTCGGCGAAGCGGCTCACGTTGCGCTCGATCCCTGCCAGGGTGGCGGCATTGATGGCCAGCGGGTTGGCGGCAAAGTCGTAGTCCAGGAAGAAGATCATCGACCAGCCGATGGCGGCGTCGACGTGGATGTGCGGCTTGACCGCCACCTCGAACCGCTCGCACAGCCTGTCCCGCAGCTCGACCACGGGTTTGACCCTATCCACCCCGAAGGTGTCCGTGGTGCCCATGGTGAGCATGATGGTGGGCACCACGTGATGAAGGGCAAAGCAGGCGGTCAGGGTACGCTCGAGGTGGTCGAGATCGATGTCGTTGTTCTCGCCGACCTGGATGCGGATGGTCTTGTTCTCGATGTCCACCCCGAGCAGGGAGAGGTTGGTGATGTTGGAGTAGTGACCGCCCTGGGAGTTGATGATGCGGTAGTCCTGATAATGGCCTAGCCCCTTGTGCTTGGCCTCGGGCAGGCTCTTGCGGATGCCGAGCAGGTAGCCGTAGAGGTTACAAAACGTCCCCCCCTGGGTGAAGATGCCGGTGGCGCGAGCTGGGTCATAACCCGCCAGCAGCGCTATCTGGCGCACCACCTTCTTCTCCAGCTCCTCCGCCACCCCGGCGTATTCGGAGTAGACCAGGTTGGGGTTGGCGAGAATGCCCATCTGGGCGCCGTAGATGGCGGGATCCGCCGACATGGTAATGACGTTCTCGACGCTGGAGGGGTTCTCCCAATCCTTTGACAAGGCGCCGGCAAACAGCAGCTCCGCCATGGGCTCCCCCGGCGTGCGCATCTGCGCGGGCACCGGCATGGTTTCGCAGAGATCCGCCAGACGGGCGCGACCATCGGGCCAGGCATTGAGCCGCGCATCCGGCGCCAGTCCACGGGCGCGAAACTCGTTGAGGGTGGCAAAGCCGGGCTCGCGAAAGACCGGCCAGAGATCGGGGTTGCGGGAGAAGAAGTGGGCTTTGACGGTGGCAAAACGGCGGGCGAATTCGGGGGAGACGGCGTTGACGCCCTCATCTTTCAGGTAGACCAAGTGATTCATTTTTATACCATTGATACTGCTGAGGTGCGGTTTTTATACTCCAGTGACACCTCTATCAACAGAGACAATAACTAATGGTCTGCCCTACTTTTTGTCATGTTGGCGCCCTGACGGGCGCCGCGCCCCCTCTCCCCTCTTTTCCCCTGTTCATCTTGTGATCCTGGTCATGGGCAAGGTCAGCGCAGGGCGGTCAGCAGCCATGCCGAGAATCCTTCCAGCTCGGGGTTGGCCGAAAACGTCGCCCGCCACTGACGCAGCAACTCGTCGATGGCGTCGGGACGATAGGCCACCCCAGGCAGGCGTGCGGCCAGGTCATCCAGGGGCGCAGGGTCCAGGGTGTCACTGAAGATCTGTGCCCTTCCTATCACCCCCTTCTCCACGTCGAAATGAAGCTCGACCCCGCCCCAGGGGAAGCGCTCCTCCAGCAGGTGGCTGAAGGCGGGAGCATGGCCGAAGTTCCACTCCCAGCTGCGTTGGCGGGCAAAGATCTCGGCAAAGCCGGGCAGGTCGGGCATCCGCTCGGGGGAGATATGCTCGGGCTGCACCACCTCACCGTGATGGGTAAAGAAGGCGTCGCACAGGGCCTGCACCACCTGCTCATGACCCAGGCCAGGCAGCAGCTCGCCAAGGTTCGCCACCCTGCTTCTCACCGAGCTGATACCCTTGGCCGCCAGCTTCTTGGGGTCGGGATTGAGGTAGTGGGCGAGGCGGCCGAGATCGGCATCCAGCAGCAGGGTACCGTGGTGAAAGCCGCGATCATGGGTCTCCCGGTAGGCCGAACCCGACACCTTGCGATCCCCGTCCGGGGTCGCCACCAGCAGGTCGTTGCGCCCGGAGGCAAAAGCACTCACGCCTAGTCTGGCGAGGGCATCGATGACGATGGTGGTGGAGACGCTCTTGTCATAACCGGGCTTGCCCGCCATGAAGGTGAAACAGCTGTTGCCAAGGTCGTGGAACACGGCGCCACCCCCGCTGCTGCGCCGGGCCAGGGTCACCCCGTCCTCTTCCATGCGGCGGGTGTTGCACTCCTTCCAGGGGTTCTGGGCCCGGCCTATCACCACCGTATTGTCGTTGCGCCACAGGAACAGCACCCGCTGGGCCGGGTCCATCTGGCGAAAGATGCACTCCTCCACCGCGAGGTTGAACAGGGGATCGTGGGAGTCGGAGAGCAGCAGGCGCAAGGAAGACATGACAGGACCTTCTCGGAAAACAGGAAACGGATGACTACCATACCACCCTGAACGGAGGAAGGCGTCCCCCGACCGCCACAGGTCGACACCCGATCGGGGCAAGAGCATCAACTTCTGATACGACAGGAGAAGACAAGAGGGAGTCGCCGAAAACACGCAGTTTGTCATTAACAGGCGAGAAGAGAGGCGGCAGCCACCCCTCTTGGAATAACACCTTATGCCCTTGTCACCGGGCCGGTGACGGGTTGACAAGGTTTCAAAATGAGCCGTGACGCCCATTGACGTGATGAATGACACAAAAATGACTTTTACTGCCTCCCGCGCCCCATCTTATTGGGGCCTGCTCCCCTTGCGAATGGCAGGAAATTGTTTGACTCTAGCCAGAAGAGCACCTCCCGAGAGAACAGCGGCATAACGGAGTCAGATGCATCTCACCAGCCTGTACGCTGGCTTCTGCCCTTCTGGGTGATGATTGCCACCCTCACCACGGCTCCCCTCAGGGCGGATGAGCGCGTCATCCTGCAACTTCCCTGGCAGCACCAGTTCCAGTTTGCCGGTTACTACGCCGCCATCGCCAAGGGGTTCTACCAGGAGGTCGGCCTGCAGGTCACCCTGCGGGAGGCGGGGCCGGGCACCGACGTCATCAATGAAGTCACCACGGGTCGCGCCCAGTTTGGCATCCGCGGCAGCGATCTGCTGCTGGCCCGGGCAGCTGGCCGCCCAGTGGTGGTGCTCGCCGCCATGTTGCAGCACTCCCCCCTGATGCTCATCACCCTGGAGCGGCCGGATATCCAGACCCCGGGCGATCTGGCCAACAAGCGGCTGATGCTCGAACCCGGCTCCAACGAGCTGCTCACCTACCTGCATCGCTACACCCGCAGCCGGCAGTGGGATACCCTGCCCTACGAGCGGGGGGTCCAGGCACTGCTGAGGGGCCAGGCGGACGCCATCAGCGCCTACAGCACAACCGAGCCCTTCACCCTGCAGCAACAGGGCATTCCCTACCGGGTGTTCAGTCCCCGCGACATCGGGTACGACTTCTACGGAGACAACCTCTTCACCTCGGAAAATGAGGTCATCAACCAGCAGGAGCGGGTCCAGCGCTTCTTGCAGGCCAGCCTCAAGGGGTGGCGCTATGCCATGGATCATCCCGAGGAGATGATCAACCTGATCCTGGAGCACTACCCCAGCGGGGCCGGGCGCGAGGCGCTCGCCTTCGAGGCCCGTGAAACCCGGGCCCTGATGCAGCCCGACATCATCGAGCCCGGTTACATGCAGCAGGATCGCTGGCAGCAGA
Organism: Aeromonas sp. R6-1; assembly: GCF_040908165.1. NCBI lineage: Bacteria > Pseudomonadati > Pseudomonadota > Gammaproteobacteria > Aeromonadales > Aeromonadaceae > Aeromonas > Aeromonas sp. R6-1. The sequence continues at coordinate 341,779 of NZ_JBFODF010000053.1, read as the reverse complement.
TCGCCCGCACCTACCAGGAGGCCGGGATGATCAAGGCGGTGCCCAACCTCACCCCCTTCCTCTACAACAGTACCCAGGCGAGCCTTCGCCAGCAGCGCCAACTGCTCGACAGGAGCGTGGCCATCGCCATGCTGATCTCCTTCTCCCTGCTGGCCCTGCTCGGCGTCTTCCTGCACCTCTATCTGCGTCTGCGGGAAGAGGCCAGTGACCGACAGCGGCTCACCCGGGAACTGGCCCAGCGCGAGCAGCACTACCGTTTCGTGGCGGAGAACAGCGGCGACGTGATCTGGACCATGGACACCGACAGCCTGCGTTTTCGTTACATCAGCCCCGCCATCGCGTCCCTGAGCGGCTATGAGCCCGCCGAACTCTTTGCCCTCTCCCTGCGCCAGCTGCTCCCCGATGAGTCCTGGAAACAGCTTCGCGATGGCATCACCGCCTCCCTCGAGGCCTGGCAACGGGGGGATCATGGGCAGACCCGGTGCGTCATCCACTCCCAGCTGCGCCACAAGCAGGGTCATCTGGTGGCCATCGAGACGGTCACTACCTTGCATGGCAGCGCCAGCACAAGACCGGACGCCATTTTGGGGGTGACCCGGGATGTCACCGAACGTTCGGCCCGGGAGGAGATGATGCGCCGCCTCGCCTTCTATGACCCCCTCACCGGCCTGGCCAACCGCCGCCTGCTGCAACAGCGGCTCAAGGAGACCCTGGAGCAGGCTCCCCAGCAGCCCCTGGCCCTGGTCTTCATCGATCTCGACCACTTCAAGCCCATCAATGACACCTTCGGCCACGAAACCGGCGACCTGCTGCTCAAGCTGGTGGCCGAGCGCATGGGGGAGTGCGTCAGGGAAGAAGATCTGGTGGCACGCCTTGGGGGGGACGAATTCGTCATCATGCTGCCCGATACGGATGCCTCGGCCCTCGCGGTCGCCGACAAGCTGCACCACTGCCTGCATCACCCCTTCCAGCTTGAGCAGCAGGCGCTGCGCATCTCCGGCAGCATAGGGGTCGCCCTCTATCCGGATCACGGCGCCGACCCCAAGACCCTGATGCACCACGCCGATCAGGCCATGTATCAAGCCAAGCACCATGGCCGGGGCAGGGTCTGCCTGTTTTCCACCGGGCAGGATCCCCTCCCCGGCACCCTGCAATGGCAGCCCGCCCACGCATGCGGCCACCCCCGCATCGATGCGGACCACCGCCAGCTCTACCTGCTGGCCAACCGCTTGCTCGAGCACATGCAGGATCCCGGCATCCATCCCGATGCCTTGCTGGCAGACATGGCGCAGATATTCGAGATGGCGCGCCAGCACTTCCTCCTCGAAGAGCAGGTCCTCGCGCAATATGGCTATGAGGAGCTGGCGGCCCATCGCCAGGAGCACCAGCATCTGCTGAAAAAAGCCGGTCAGCTGATGGCGGCCGCACAGGCGGGCACCCTTGGCAACGACGCCCTGCTCAACTTCATCATCCAGGAGCTGGTCGTGGGCCACATGAGCCAGGCGGATCGCCGTTATTTCCCTCTGATGAAAACCTGCGATGCCCGCGAGGCGGTGTGATGCCAGAAAACAGGGGGCACGTGCCCCCTGTGTTTACCTCTGACTTCGGCGAACGAGCAGGCTGTAGTAGAGCAGCGGGATCACCACCAGGGTGAGCAGGGTGGAGACCAGGATCCCGAAGATCAGGCTGATGGCGAGGCCATTGAAGATGGGGTCATCCAGGATGAAAAGCGCCCCTATCATGGCCGCCAGCGCCGTCAGCATGATGGGTTTGGCTCGCACCTGCGCCGCCTCGATCACCGCCTGCTCGAACGCCATGCCACTCGCCCGCTGCTGCTCGATGAAATCCACCAGCAGGATGCTGTTGCGCACGATGATCCCGGCCAGCGCAATCATCCCGATCATCGAGGTGGCGGTGAACTGGGCCCCCAGCAGGGCGTGACCCGGCATCACCCCGATGAGGGTGAGCGGAATGGGGGCCATGATGATGAGCGGCACCAGATAGGAGCGGAACTGGGCCACCACCAGCAGGTAGATGAGGATCATCCCCACCCCGTAGGCCAGCCCCATGTCGCGGAAGGTCTCGTAGGTTATCTTCCACTCCCCGTCCCACAACAGCGCCACCTCCCCCAGCTTGTCGGGCTGATGCACGTAATACTGTGGCAGCGAGATGTCGGCACCGGCGGCAAACATGCCGTAGAGCGGGCTGTCGGCATGGCCGCCCATGTCCGCCACCACCATCACCATGGGCTGCATGTTCTTGTGCATGAGGTAGCTGGGGGCGACCTCGTCACGACGGCTCACCAGCTCGGAGACCCGCACCAGCTGGCCGCTCTGGCTGCGCACCTTTAGAGCCAGGATGCCGGTCAGATCCCGCTTGTCACCGGGGGCGAGCTCGATGCGGATCGGCACCGGATACTTGGCGCCTTGCCCTTGCAGCCAGCTGGCATCCTGATAACCCACGCCCCCGTTGAGGGTCGCCACCAGATCCCCGAGATCGACCCCGAGCAGGGCCGCCTGGGCGCGATCCACCACCAGCCGCCACTTGGGCTGGGGGTCGGTCAGATAGATGTCCACGTCCACCAGATCCGCCGTGGCCACAAAGCGGGCCTGTACGGCGCGGGCAGCGGCTTCACGGGCGGCCTGCGTCGGGCCATACACTTCCGCGACAATGGGCGACCAGACAGGCGGTCCCGGGGGCACCTCCACCACCTTGAGGTTGCCCCCTGCCGCACTGGCGATGGCCTGCAAGGGCGCACGCACCGACCGGGCAATCTCGTGACTGCTGCGATCCCGTTCATGCTTGTCCACCAGATTGACCTGAATATCACCCACGTTGGCGCCGCTGCGGATGAAGTAGTGGCGCACCAGCCCGTTGAAGTTGATGGGGGCGGCGGTGCCGGCGTAGATCTGGTAATCCTTCACCTCGGGCACCCTGGCAAGCTCCCGACCCACCGCCAGCAGGGTGCGCTCGGTCTGCTCCAGGGTCGCCCCCTCCGGCATGTCGAGCACCAGCTGGAATTCCGACTTGTTGTCGAAGGGGAGCATCTTGAGCACTACCCACTGCACCATGGGCATGGCGGCCGCCCCCGCCACCAGCAGCAGGATGGCCAGCCAGAGCTTGTGTCTCGCTCTTTTGGCACCCGCCCCCATCAGAAAGGGGGTCATCAGCCGGTGAAAGAGCCCGGCCTTGGCCTCCCCGTGGGCGACATGCCCCTCGCGCTTGAGCAGGTGATTGGCCAGCCAGGGAGAGAAGATAAAAGCCACCAGCAGGGAGATGAGCATCCCCATGCTCGCATTGATGGGGATGGGGCTCATGTAGGGGCCCATCAGGCCGCTGACGAAGGCCATGGGCAGCAGGGCCGCGATGACGGTCAGGGTCGCCAGAATGGTCGGCCCCCCCACCTCGTCCACCGCGCCCGGAATGAGATCCTTGAGCGACCCCTTGCCCAGGCCGCGATGACGGTGGATGTTCTCCACCACGACGATGGCGTCATCCACCAGGATGCCGATGGAGAAGATAAGGGCAAAGAGGGACACCCGGTTGAGGGTAAAGCCCCACGCCCATGAGGCAAACAGGGTCAGTGCCAGGGTGATGACGATGGCGACTCCCACCACCAGCGCCTCGCGCCACCCCATGCTCACCAGCACCAGCAATACCACCGCCGTGGTGGCAAAAATGAGCTTGCCGATGAGGGTGTTGGATTTAGTCTCGGCGGTGACGCCGTAGTCACGGGTCACCGTCACCTCGACGCCAGCCGGGATGAGCCGATTCCTGAGGCTCTCGACCCGTGCCTCCACCCGCTTGGCCACCTCCACCGCGTTCTGCCCCGGCTGCTTGCCGATGGCCAGGGTCACCGCCGGATAACTGCGATCCCCCTGCCCCATCCAGCTGCGCTGGACCGGGGTCTCTTCCCCAAGCGCCACCCGGGCCACCTCACCGAGATAGACGGGCTTGCCGTCGTGCAACCCCACCACCAGCTCTCTAGCCTCCTGCTCGCTTTGCAGGAACTGCCCCACCTGCACCTTGATTTCCCGGTTATCCTGCACCACGGCCTGCTCGCTGCCCACCCGGTTGGCGGCAGAGAGACGCTGGCTCAGTTCGGCCCAGCTGATGCCATGGGCGCTGAGGGCCGCCGGGTCCGGCATCACCCGCAGCACGGCGCTCTGGCTGCCCAGCGTGTAGATATCGCGGGTACCGGGAATGCGCTTGAGTTCGGTCTCCAGCTCGTGGGCGACCCAGGTCAGATCGGAGGCCCCCAGCTGCTTGCTCCAGAGGGTCAGACTGACGATGGGAACATCATCGATCCCCCGGGGTTTTACCAGTGGCTGACCGACTCCGATCCCCTGTGGCAACCAGTCGCGGTTGGAGTCGAGCTGGTTGTTGAGATCCACGATGGCCTGCTCCCGGCTCACGCCTACCTTGAACACCACCACCAGCAGGGCGCCATCGGGTTGGGAGAAGGAGTAGAGGGTATCTATCCCCTTTATCTGGGAGACCACCTGCTCGGCAGGGGTGGTGACGAGGGACTCCACCTCTGCCGGGCTGGCTCCCGGGAAGGGAATGTAGACGTCGGCGAAGGTGACATCGATCTGGGGCTCCTCCTCCTTGGGGGTCACCAGCACGGCAAAAAAGCCGAGCAAGAGCCCCACCAGCGCCAGCAGCGGGGTGATGGCCGAGCCCTGAAACAGGGCCGCCAGCCGACCCGCCGGCCCCAGGTGGCCATGGTTGCCGTTCAGCTCGCTACTCATGGGACACCTCCTGTTGACGGGTCCAGGCATCGGGGGCCAGGGTGTCACCGCCCTTGAGACCCGCCAAGACCTCGCACAGCCCAGCCTCGCAGTGGCCGACCCGCACCGGGGTCAGGGCCCAGCCCTCCCCCTCTTTGAGGTAGACGCCGTTGAACTCCCCCTGCCGCAGCAGGGCGGGCTCCGGCACTTGCAACACCTGACGCTCACCCTGTTTGATCTGCACCTTGAGCCACATGCCGGGCAGCACCCCTGCCGTGTTCGGCGGCAGATCGAGGCGCAACCGGAAACTGTGGCTCTGGCTGTCGGCGTAGTTGAAGCGGGTCAGCTTGACGGGAGTCACGGCCTTGCCACCGGGCAGCAGCACCTGCACATCCGACGGCTGGCCGGCGAGAGCCAGCGCGGACTGGGGCAGCTCCAGCTCCACCCTCAGCTCGCCCAGGGAGAAACCGGATAGCAGCGGCGTACCGGGGGCCACCGTCTCCCCCAGCTCCACCAGCCGCCTGGTCACCACCCCGGCGTAGGGGGCGAGGATACGGGTATAGCCGTAGGCTTCCCGGGCCTGGATGAGGGCGGCCTCGGCGGCATTGACCTCGGCGCGGGCGGCCCGATCCGTTGCCTGGGCGTTGTCGAGCTGGGCCCGGGTGATCACCCCCTTGGCGATGAGGGCCTGATAACGGGTGAGCTGGCGCTCGGCCTCCACCTGCTGGGCCTGGGCCCTGGCCACCCGCGCCTCGGCGCCGGTCACGGCGGCAGACTGCTCCTTGCCGCTTATCTCGAGCAGGGGCTGCCCGGCCTGTACCTCGTCGTTCACATCCACCAGCATGCGGGAGACGCGGCCACTGGTCTGGGCCGCGACCGTCCCCTGATGAATGGCGCTCACGGTACCGCTCAGGGTGAGCCAGTCGGTGACGCGCTGCGGGGTCAGCGTCAGCGGCCCCTTGGCCTCCTCGGCCGCCACCAGGGTGGATGTCATGACCAGCAGGGTGGTCACCAGCAACCGGATTGTGTTCATCATGATTCTCCTTCCCTGGCTCATGGGCACCTTGAAAACTCAGGCAATACGGTGCTGGCGAGCCTTCTCCAGCACCCTGTTCCAGACCTTGTCCACCAGCAGGATCCCGGCCGCCATGGCCCCGATGAACAACAATATCATGGGCTGTCCGCTGGAAATGAGACTCAAGGCAGGCCCTGGACAGATGCCGACCAGGCCCCAACCGATCCCGAACAGTGCGGCCCCGCCAATCAGGCGGCGATCCAGCACGGGAGCGGGAACCCGGGCCATGGGTTCCCCCAGCAGGCTCAGACGACGGGGCTTCACCAGCAGGAAGTAGCCCGGCATGAAGACAGCCAGGGCCCCCCCCATCACGAAGGCCAGACTGGGATCCCAGGCACCGGCCAGATCGAGAAACCCGGTGACCCGCGCCGGATCCATCATCCCGGAGAGGGCCATTCCCAGCCCGAACAACAGACCCGCAAACACACTTGTCAGCAATTTCATGGCAATCAACCCGTCAAAACATGTGGTGAGTAAAGAACACGGTCGCCACACCCATCCCCATAAAGGTGAGCGTCGCCACCACGGAGCGCGTCGACAGCCGCCCCATGCCGCAGATGCCGTGACCGCTGGTGCAGCCATTGCCAAGACGGGTGCCGATGCCCACCAGCAGGCCGGCCAGCAGCACCACGGGCCAGCCGGGCAAGGCATCAAAGGCGGGCATGGTGGCCCAACCCAGGGTCAGCGCCAGCCAGGCCCCCAGTCCCAATCCCAGCAGAAACAGCAACCGCCAGGGGGTCTTGTACTGCATTGCACCGGCCAGAATGCCGCTGATCCCGGCCACCCGGCCGTTGAACAACATCAGGATCAGGGCCGAGAGCCCCGCCAGCATGCCGCCCCCCAACGAGAGCAGCCATTGGCTTTCCATCATCGAATTTCCTCATCTGAGTGACAAAAATGGGTTTGCAGCGCCGCCAGCACATCGGCTGCCGCCTCGCTCACCAGGGAGTAGTAGATCTGCTGGGAGACTTTGCGCGAACGGATAAGGCCCTGGCGCTTCAATACCGACAGTTGCTGGGAGAAGGCCGACTGCCCGAGCTGGCTGTGGGCCAGCAGCTCCCCGACCCCCTTCTCCCCTTCCACCAGCTGGCAGAGCACCATCAGGCGTTCGGGATGAGCCAGCGCCTTGAGCAGGCCGGCGGCGGCAGTCGCATGTCGGTTCATCTCGTCGAAGTGGCTCATAAGATTAAATTAGCAATTGCTGATATTTGTTCCATTGTATAAAACAACACTAAATTAGCAATCACTAAACAAAAGAGGAGACGAGAAATGACCGTCGATAACGGAGTCAGAGTGGTCGCGGGTGGCATGTTGCTGCTGTCGCTGCTGCTCACGGCCTGGGTCCACCCGGGCTTTGTCTGGTTGAGCGTCTTTGTCGGGGTCAACCTGATCCAGAGCGCGTTCACCGGGTTCTGTCCCGCCGCCGCCGTGCTCAGGCGAATGGGGCTCAAGTAGGCAGGCGGACATATTGGCTCACAGGAGCCGTGTAATAGAGCGGAGGCTCATTATGGCAACCATCATCATCATCGGGGCAGGGTTGGGGGGCATGTCGGCCGCCTACGAGCTCAAGGCCGAACTCGGCAAGCAGCACGACGTCATCCTGGTGAACGACAAACCCGACTTTGAATTCAACCCTTCGAACCCGTGGATTGCGGTCCGGTGGCGAGAGCGCAAGGATATCTCCCTCCCCATAGAGCCTCATGTGAAGAAGAAGGGGATCCGCTTCATCCACGCCGCCCTGACCGGGTTGCAACCCCTCGAACAGCAGATCCGCCTCTCCGATGGCCAGCACCTGCACTACGACTTTCTGGTGCTCTGCACCGGCCCCGCACTCGCCTTTGAAGAGGTGCAGGGAGCAGGCCCGACGGCGGGCGGCACCGCCAGCGTCTGCACCCTCTCCCACGCAGAGGAGTGCCTGCACAGTGTCAACGGGCTGCTCGACGAACCGGGTCCGGTGATCGTCGGTGCCATGCCCGGCGCCTCCTGCTTCGGCCCGGCCTACGAATACGCCTTCATCCTCGATCGCCACCTGCGCGACAAGAAGGTGAGAAAGGACGTGCCCATGACCTTCGTCACCAGCGAACCCTACATCGGTCACCTCGGCCTCAACGGCGTGGGGGATTCCAAGGGCATGCTGGAGAGCGAGCTGCGCATGCGCGACATGCAATGGATCTGCAATGCCCGCACCGTGGCGGCCAGGGATGGGGTGATGACGGTGGAGGAGCTGGATGAAGATGGCAACGTCAAGCGCACCCACAGCCTCCCCTATAAGCATGCCATGATGCTGCCCGCCTTCGCCGGCATCAGCCCCCTGCGGGGCCTCGAGGGGCTGGTCAATCCCCGCGGGTTCGTCATCGTCGACGAACACCAGCGCAACCCTGTCTTCCCGCAGATTTACGCCGCCGGGGTCTGCATCGCCATCCCGCCCCAGCACAAGACGCCGGTCCCGACCGGGGTGCCCAAGACCGGCTACATGATCGAGGCCATGGTGCGCACCTTAAGCCACAACATCAAGGCGGAGCTGGACGGCCAGCCCCCGGTCACCCGGGCGGTGTGGAATGCCATCTGTCTGGCGGACATGGGGGACACAGGGGCCGCCTTCGTGGCCATGCCGCAGATCCCGCCGCGCAACGTCGCCTGGTTCAAGAAAGGGAAGTGGGTCCACCTGGCCAAGATAGCGTTCGAGAAGTATTTCCTGCACAAGATGCAAGTGGGCGACACCGAACCCATCTATGAAAAACTGATGCTCAAATACCTGGGCATCGACAAGACCCGGTAACCCCCCAAGGGCCCGCCGGTGAAGGGAATAGCGCTCCCTTTACCGGCGCTTTCATCTCTTTTTTATTATGTTTCAATATGTTGCTATCAAGGGCTCGGGGTTTACCCAGGCCGCCGTATCGGCTACCATGTCGCCTCTTTATCACTAGCGGAGACCATCGGTGGGCAACTCATCAAGTGACAGACGCACGCCGACCCTCGTCGTCGGCACCCTGGTCGCGAGCTAGCCGCAGGTTTTTCTCTGCCGCGACTCGCCACCCTGCGAGAAGTGGATCCCTCTTTTCCCCGCTTTTCACACTTGACGTCAGGTGACGCGGACTCATCCCACGACACCTTGCCTGCATAGTTTCTGCTTCCCAAAAGGAGGCTGCTATGCGCTTGATTTCAAACAACCCTGTCGCTGACAAATCCCCTTCCCTGCTGAGCAGACTGGGACGGGGCCTGCGACCACTCTGGCAACGTGGCAGACGGCGTCAGCACCTCTATCGGCTGCACATCCGCTGCGAAGACAGAGCCGACATGGAGCAGGTGCTGGCGGCGGTGAGCCACACCCTGCAACCGGCCGGACTCAGTCCTCTGCAGTCCATGCAGCCCGGGCGCGGTGAAGGCCGCGTGCTGGTGCTGAGCCTCTACTGCACGCCGCCCCAGCGCTGCTACCTGGTGCAGTTCATCCACCAGGTCGGGGCTGTCCACCCGGTACGCTGGGAACTGCGCCCCCGCGCCGGGGACGACGCCACCACCAGCCATTGACCCTCGAACGAGGCGAGGTCCTTCCCGGGCAACCGTGAAGGCCCTCTTCCCTGTTCTGCGCCATCCCGCCCCGTCAGGAGGCGGGTCGCGCCCTTGCATTCACCACGATGTCGACCTTGCCCCCCGTCTCTCACGCAACCCGGGGGCGAAGGCTGGTCGGCATCCCCAGAAGGAGACCCTTCATGAGAATGTGGCAACAACTCGATTTTCTCGCCCTGCTCGACACCCTGTCCAGCCTGCTGCTCGCCTTCGTGCTGGGCAGCCTGGTCGGCCTGGAGCGCCAGTACCGCCAGCGCACCGCCGGCCTTCGCACCAACGTGCTGGTTGCCGTGGGGGCGGCCCTGTTCGTCAACCTGGCCCAACGCATCTATGACCTGCATGGTGGCAGTTACGGGGTCGTCCACGTGGTGGCCTACATCGTCTCCGGCATCGGTTTTCTCGGCGCCGGCGTCATCATGCGGGAATCCGGCAACATCCGGGGCATCAACACAGCGGCCACCCTGTGGGGCGTGGCCGCGGTCGGGGCCGCCTGCGGCGCCGGGTTCGCCCTGGAGGCCATCCTCGGCGCCCTCTTCGTGCTGGCCGCCAACACCCTGCTGCGCCCCCTGGTCAACCAGATAAACCGTGACCCGGTGGACAACATGGACACCGAAGTGACCTATCACGTGACCGCTCTCATCGGCCGCGCTCACCAGAAGGAGGTACTGCCCTGGCTCGAGCAGATGCTGGAACAGGCCCACTACCCCCTGAGCGAGCTCGACATCACCCCCTTCGGCGATCAGGATCTCGAGATCTCGGCGGCGCTGCTCGCCACCGCCATCGATGGCACCAAGCTCGATGCCCTGATGAACACGCTCGGGGAGCACCCTCACATCAAGCAGATCTTCTGGCGGGCCAGCATCACCGATTGACGCCCTCATACCAGACGCAGCAGAAAAAGCCCCGCCGGATCCGGCGGGGCTTTTTCACAGGAAAGGGAAGCCGTGTGCCTAGCGGCGGCTGCGCCAGCGCACCCTGGGGTTGATGACCTGGGCGGTCTGGGCAGGGGGATTGCCCGCGATGAGTTGCTGCATCATCTCGAAGGCGGCCCGGGCCAGGGCCGGGCAATCCTGGGCCACAGAATCGATGCGCATGGGGATGCAGTCGAGCAGATCGTGATCGTCGAACGTACACAGGCGCATGCCGGTCTCCATCAGTTCTGCCTCGTTGAGATAGCGCAGCACCCCCTCCAGCAGGGTGAAAGAGGCGGTAAAAAGCCCCTTGGGCGGCGCCCCGAGTTCGTCCACCAGCTCAGACATCAGCTGATAGCCCGAGCTCGGCTGGTAGTCACGGTGGCGGACCCGGTCTGAAGTGGCCTCCAGCCCGGCCCGGTGCAACCCGAGCTCGTAACCCGCCAGCCGGTGGCGGCTGGGGGAGAGATCCAGCAGACCGCCGAAGTAGTAGATCTCCTCCCCGCAATCCTCGGCCATATCCTGCACCAGCTCGGCGGTGGCCTTGCAGGCATCGGAGATCACCATGGGCAGGCGCGACTCACCGATGTGGCGGTCGAGCTGCACCACTGGCAAGCGGTCGTGGATGCGGGCATAGATGTCGTCACTGTGGCCGCTGGAGGCGACGATGAGGCCATCCACCTGGCGACTGATGAGGTTGTCCACCACCCGCTGCTCCAGGGTGGGGTCATCCTCGGAGCAGGCGATGAGCAGCTGGAGGCCCGCCTCCCGACAGCGGGCCTCCAGGGCACGGGCGATGCTGGCGAAGCCGAAGTTGGTGAGGTCGGGGATCACCAGCCCCCAGGTGTAGCTGCGCACCTCCCGCAGGGAGCGGGCATGGATGCTCGGCTGATAATGGCACTCGTCCGCCACCGCCTGGATCCGCTTGCGGGTATCGTCGGCGATGCGGTATTCCGCACTCTTGCCATTGAGCACCAGGCTGGCGGTGGCCTTGGAGACCCCCGCAAGCGTGGCTATCTGGGCAATCGTGATCCGTTTCTTCTTCTCCACCTGACCTCCCGGCACACTGAGACCGGGCTATTGTACTAGGCAGGTCGCCAGCGGCCAGTGATCGAGGCAAATTTTGCTGCCATCACCACCGCAACGTGCGGAAAGTACTGGGTTTTCGCCGGGGAAGTAACGGGTCGACAAGCTCTGGCGACCGCCATCCACGAAGCACTCCAGGCTGGAGCGGTCACACAAGACGGTGATCTTGCCCCCAAGCCAGGGGGCGCTTCGCTCCTCCCACTCCCCGCTCTGCCAGTTCTGGCGCCGCAGGACAAGACGCCCCGGCTGCCACACCAGCTCGACCACGGCCCCGAACCCGAGGCGCCCTTCACCGCACAGCGCCAGATCGAGCCAGGCCGAGTCGATGGCCAGGGCAGGCAGCTCACCCGGCGCCCCCTCGAAGCGGGTCTGCTCCCCTTTCAGGGCGCCCAGCTCTGCCACCGGCCGCTGGCAGAGCCACTCATCCTGCCAGAACAGCTCCCGCGGGCAGCTCATCTGGTGGATCCAGCCGTGCTCGAGAGTGGGCTGGCTCATCTCGTTCTCCTCCGGCAAGCCCAGCCAGCCGAACAGCAGGCGCCGCCCCTGGCTATCCTGGGTAGTCTGGGGGGCATAGAACTCGAATCCCCGGTCCAGCTCGTGGAAGGACCCGTGGGCGAAATGCGTCCCATCGAAGTCACCCGCCAGCCAGCCGCACTGGTAGAGGTTGCGATAATCCTCTCCCTGCGGGGCAATCCCCTGGGGGCAGCTGATCAGCACATGGCGATCTCCCAGGGGGAAGAGATCCGGACACTCCCACATGTAGCCAAACTCCCCGAGACCGCCGCGCCCGCTGCCGGCGATGGGCCCCACCAGAGTCCAGGCATCCAGAGTGTCACCGCCATAGAGCAGCACCTCACCCCGATCGTCCAGGGTACGGGCCCCCAGCACCATCAGCCACTGCCGACCGTCGTGCCACACCTTGGGGTCGCGCACATGGCCGCTGTAGCCTGCGGGCAGGTCCAGCACAGGGCCCAGCTTGGCAAAGCCCCCCTCACCGTCGACGCGGGCCAGACACTGGTAGGCGGTGCGGCTGCCGTCCGGGTATTTGACGTTGCCGGTGTAGATAAGGGTCAGACGCCCCTGCTCGTCGCTCACCGCCGAGCCCGAATAGCAGCCGTGGCTCTCATAGGCCTCGGTGGGCAGCAGCGCCACCGGCTCGTGCTGCCAGTGCAGCAGATCGGTGGAGGTGACGTGCCCCCAGCCCTTGTTGCGGTGCTCGCAACCGAGCGGGTTCCACTGGTAGAAAAGATGGTAGCGCCCGTCGTGCTCGATGAAGCCGTTGGGATCGTTGAGCAGCCCCACCGGGGCTGCCAGATGCCAGCGGGGCCGATGGGGATCGGCCGCCGCCTTGAGCTGTCCGGCCAGCAGGGACCGGACAACCTGGTTCAGGAGATGGCTTTCCTTCATCACTCCACCTTGTACTTGAGCAGGTAGGAGGCGACGAAAGCGGCGCCAAAGGCGATCACCAGACCGATGACGTAGTGGATGAGACTCATGGGCTGGACGATGGCCATGCCCGGGATGCCGGTCAGGCCCACCGCCGTCATGCCGACCTTGGCCGCCACCACGTAGGCGCCGCCGCAGGCCCCGCCGAACAGACCGGCCAGGAAGGGCTTGATGTAGCGCAGGTTGACCCCGAAGATCGCCGCCTCGGTGATGCCGAGCAGGCAGGACATGGCCGCCGGCACCGTGATGGCCTTGATCTTCACGTCCCGGGTCTTGAAGTAGACCGCGAGGCAAGCCCCGCCCTGGGCCACGTTGGCCATGGCCCAGATGGGCAGCAGGAAGTTGACGCCGATGGCAGGGTTGGCCAGCAGGCCCGCCTCGATGGCGTGGAAGCTGTGGTGGATGCCGGTGATGACGATAAGGGAATAAGTCCCGCCAAACACCAGACCCGCCAGCCAGCCCGCCTGCTCATAGAGGGCGCTCAGACCGAACGAGATGCCATCCCCCAGCACCCGCCCGGCGGGGCCGATGAAGAGCAGCGCCACGAAGCCGGTGATGATGACGGTCAAAAACGGGGTGAGGATGAGATCCAGGGCGTCAGGGATGCGCTTGCGCAGCTGCTTCTCCAGGTGGGACATGAACCAGACCGCCAGGAGCACCGGGAAGACGGTGCCCTGGTAGCCGATCATGGCGACATCCAGGCCGAAGAAGTCCATGGTCTTGAAGCCCCCGGCCACGCCCCAGGCGTTGGTCAGGGCCGGGTGGGTGAGAATGCCGCCCAGCGTCGCCCCCAGATAGGGGTTGCCGCCGAATTCGCGCGCCGCCGTAAAACCGATGAGGATCGGCAGGATGATGAAGGCTGCCGAGCTGAACATGTCGAGCATGACGAACAGGGCGCTGTCGGCGTTGACCCAGCCGTAGGTGCGCACCATGCCGAGCAGCCCCATCAGCAGGCCGGAGGCGACGATGGCCGGAATGATGGGCACGAAGATGTTGGAGAGGGTCCGCGCCAGACGCTGGGCCACGTTGAGCTTGGCCGTCGCCATGTCGGTCAGCTCCGTCTTGCTGGCGGTGCCGGTCCCGGTCAGGGTGACGAACTCCGCATAGACCTTGTTGACCAGGCCGGTGCCGAAAATGACCTGGATCTGGCCGGCGTTGCTGAAGCACCCCTTGACCCCCTCCAGCTTGTCGATGGCGGCCTTGTTCACCTTGCTGTCGTCCGCCAGCACCAACCGCAGCCGGGTGGCGCAGTGGGCGGCGCTGACGATGTTCTCCTTGCCCCCGAGCAGGGGCACCAGATCCTGGGCTATCGCACTGATATTCATATTCTTCCTCTTATGGCCCGCCGTCGGCAGGCCCATGTCACATGAGAGTAGGGTCTGTCGACCCGCGGTTCTAGCCGCGGATCAACAGCCGTCTGCGCCTGATCGCAAAAATTCATCCAGCCGGGTGCGGGTGGGCAGTGCCGTCATCGCCCCCTTGGCGGTGGTGGCGAGCGCCCCGCAGCCGTGGGCCTGGGCCAGAATGGCGGGCAGCTCGGCCTGCGTCGGCAGCGAGGTCCGTTCGGCCAAGGCCGCCAGCAGCCCGGCGACGAAGGCGTCCCCCGCCCCCGTGGTATCGAGTGGCGTCACTTTGGGCCCCACCCACTCCAGCAACTCGCCACCCAGACGGGCCACCACGCCCCCCGCCCCCCGTGTCACCAGCACCAGTGCCGGGCCTGAAAGAGTGGCAAGCCCCGCCGCCATATCGTCCAGACCGCTCAGCAGTTGCAGCTCCTCCACCGAGAGCTTGACCACGTCTGCAAGGGCCATGGCCTCGCGCACCACGGGCAGCATCTCGGCAGGGTTGCCCCACACCTCTGGCCTCAGGTTGGGGTCGAAGCAGACCCGCCCCCCGACGGCCCGGATGGTCGCCATGGCTTGCAGGCAACTGCTGCGCACCGGCTCGTTGGCGAGCGCAATGGAGCAGGTCAGCAGCCACTGCCCGGCCTGGAAGACCGGCAGATCGGCGGGGCTCAGGAACTGATCGGCGCTCGGGCGCACCATGAAGGTGAAGCTACGCTCCCCCGCCTCATCGAGATCCACCAGCACCGTGCTGGTGCGATGGGCCGGATCCAGGATCAGGTGGCGAATGTCGACCCCCTCCCTGGCCAGGGTCTTCCCCATGAAGCGGCCGAAGGGATCCGCGCCAACCCGGCCAATGAAGGCCGACTCCCCGCCGAGCCGGGCAACGCCCACCGCCACGTTGGCCGGTGCGCCACCCGGACACTTGAGGTAGTGCTGCTCCCCTTCCGGGATCAAGTCCACTACCGCATCCCCCATTACCCACACACGATTCGTCACCTTGTTGCTACTCCACTGCTGCACAGGATTTGCCGGGGTCAGCCCCGGGTTCTGGGTCCGCATTATCAGCTAAACCGTTTTAGCTAACCAACAGATCCCGGGGTCGCCTGCCATTTTTGTGATCGGGATAACGAACTAGAACCAGGTTTCCATCTGCACGCCAAAGTTCCACTCGCCCCCGGCGGTGAAGTTGCTCTGGCCCATGGCATCGGAGCTGGCGTAGTTGTCGAGCTCGGAGGACCAGTCCATCCAGGTGGCGAACACCCGAAGCTCGGGCCGCTCGAAGAAGCCGGCGGTCTGCGCCTTGAAGGTCGGCGCGAAGGTGAGCTTGGTGAAATCGCCGCTCACCGCCTGACGACCCTTGTAGCCCTTGGGATCGAGGTCCATGTACTGCCAGGTCGCCTCGTAGACCAGCTCGACGTTCTGGCTCAGCACCTGGGCCAGGCGGCCATTGAGGGTCACCCAGCGGTACTCGTCCCCTTTCACGTAACGATCCTGGCTGTGCTCGGCCAGCAGGGCCGGGGCGACACGCCAGCGGGGCGCAAGATCGGTGGCGCCAAACACGGCGACCCGCACCGCATCGGCATCCGGCAGCAGCTCGCTGTCGGAGCCCAGCCCCTTGAGCTCGGCACCCAGACCGTGGCCATAGAGCACCGCCGCCTTGGAGAAACCGGGGTTGATGCCAAAGAAGCTGTCGGCGTGGTAGGCCACCAGGGTGTGGGCACCCTTGTTCGCCGCTTCGCTGCCCGCGCCGCCGTCGTTGATGCGCGCCTCGTTGTCCTTGGCGGAGAGGCCGTTGAGCATCCACTGCCAGTTGCCAACGCGGTTGTTCATGGTGAGGATGTAGCTCTCGATGTCGGAGAGACCGCTCGCGCTGATGTCGCCGTAGTCGCGCCCGTAGAGGGAGAAGTTCGCCTTCCAGCTGTCGGCCAGCTGCACGTCGTAGACGCCGCCGCCGGTGCCGGCCAGGAAGACCACGTCCGAGTCGAGCCAGTGGATGTCGAAGTTGTCCCGGTCAAAGCGCTTGCCCGCCCAGAGCACCGAGTGCTGGAAAGGACCGCTGAAGCTCGCCAGATCGCCGATTTCGGCAAACACCTGGCGGGTGTTGAGGCTGGAATCGCTGGCGGTCCAGTCGTTGCTGGTCTCCACCCCGTCCGCCAGCATCAGCTTGTAGCGGGCCCAGCTGCCATCATCGAAGGTCTGGGTCTTCAGCAGGTTGGCCTCCATGTAGGTGTCATCCTCGTTGCCAAGGCGACCCACGGCGCCGCCCACCGAGCCGGCCGGGGTGATGTAGGGGCCGCCGCGGCCACCGTTGCCGTTGCCGTTCACCAGCAGGCCCGAGCGGGCATAGCCGTGGAACTCGAAGCCCTGGGCACCGGCAGTCTGCTTGTCCACCTTCTCGCTCTGGGCCTTGGCCACGGCGGCGGTCTCGCGGGCTTCGCTCGCCTTGCTCTGGGCCTCATCGGCCCGCGCTTCGGCAGCGGTGGCGCGCGCCTCGGCTGCCTGCACCCGCGCCTCCAGCGCCGCCAGACGAGCCTCGATACCACCATCCGCCGCCCACAGCGGGCTGCTCATTCCCAATCCCAGCGCCACGGCCAGCGCCAACTTGCTCTTGAACATCGTCATCGTCCTCACCTGTCTTCTGTCGCCCGTCCGGGCTCTGTTGTTGTTGACGAGCCGAGGATAGCTAAACCGCTTTAGCTGACTCAATATGCTAGCTAAACCGTTTCAGCAGGAGTGTGAGCGGGATAACATTTGTACAGGGGGAATTGGTGGAAGTTGTGAGGAGGATCCCTCATCGGGATCCACTCAATAAGGGGGGATCCAGGCCAGATGGCGGGCAAAAAAAAGCCGGCACATCCGTGCCGGCTTGGGTAACGCGGGTCGCGTTTATTTGGTCAGGTCGTCGAAGAAGCGTTTCACCCCTTCGAAGAAGCCTTCGGATTTCGGCTTGTGGGTCTTGGCAGCGGCGCCGCTGAAGGAGTCGTCCAGCTGGCGCAGCAGATCTTTCTGGGTCTCGGTCAGCTTGACCGGAGTCTCGATCACCACCTTGCACATCAGATCCCCCACCTGGCCGGAGCGCACGGACTTGACGCCCTTGCCCCGCAGGCGGAACAGCTTGCCGGTCTGGGTCTCCGGGGTCACCTTGAGCTTGACCCGACCATCCAGGGTCGGCACTTCAATCTCCCCGCCGAGCGCCGCCGTGGTGAAGCTGATGGGCACTTCGCAGTAGAGGTCGTTGCCGTCACGGACGAAGATCTCGTGCTCGCGCACATGAACCTGTACGTAGAGATCCCCCGCCGATGCGCCGGTTTCCCCCGCTTCCCCTTCGCCGGAGAGACGGATGCGATCCCCGGTATCGACCCCGGCCGGGATCTTGACCGACAGGGTCTTGGTCTTCTGGTAACGCCCTTCCCCATGGCACTTGCGGCACGGATCCTTGATGATCTTGCCGCGACCGTGACAGTGGGGGCAGGGCTGCTGCACCGCGAAGAAGCCCTGGCGCATCTGCACCTGGCCGGAGCCGTGGCAGGTGGGGCAGGTCTGGGCCTGGCTTCCGGTATGGGCACCGGAGCCGTTGCACACTTCGCAGTGGACCTGGGTCGGGATCTTGATCTCCTTGGAGACCCCGCGCACCGCCTCTTCCAGCGTCAGCTCCATGTTGTAGCGCAGGTCGGAGCCACGGGCCGGGCCGCGACGACCGCCCCCGCGACCACCGAAGATGTCGCCAAACACATCGCCGAAGATATCGCCGAAATCGGCACCACCGCCAAAGCCGCCGTGGCCGCCACCCTGGCTCGGATCCACCCCGGCATGACCGTACTGGTCATAACGGGCACGCAGGTTCTCGTCGGTCAGGACCTCGTAGGCTTCCTTGACCTCTTTGAACTTCTCTTCAGCCCCGGCATCACCCTGGTTGCGATCCGGGTGATACTTCATGGCCAGACGCTTGTACGCCTTCTTGATCTCGCGCTCGTCGGCACCTTTCGACACCCCGAGCACTTCGTAGAAATCGCGCTTCGACATACTCATCCTGTTGCTATATCAGCAGTTACGCAGACGGGCGTTGGTTACCCAACGCCCGTAAATTCATTGACGAATCTGCTCACACTCTTACTACGAAGCCGTGATCAAGGCTCATGTGCAGCTCGCTTGTTTGTAACCAAGAGTGCTCATGTATTCACATACACTCCGGTTCCTGCGCTGCTCTTTACCTTGCTGACGGCCTCTCGCGACAGACCGTGAACAGATTCTGAGCCGATGGGCGAAGCGGACTTCGCCCATCCGGGTCGGGCTTACTTCTTGTCGTCTTTCACTTCTTCGAACTCGGCGTCGACCACGTCGTCGTCAGCCTTGGCAGAAGAGGAGGACTGACCGGCGTCAGCACCGGCGGCGTCTTGCGCCTGAGCCTGCTGCTGGGCAATTTCCATCAGCTTCTGGGACGCTTCCAGCAGAGCCTGCTGTTTGGCTTCGATGGCAGCCTTGTCGTCACCCTTGATGGCGGATTCCAGCTCGCTCAGGGCAGTCTCAATCTTGGTCTTCTCGTCGGCAGGCAGGGCTTCACCGGCTTCGGTGACCTGCTTGCGCACGGAGTGGACCAGACCGTCAGCCTGGTTGCGGGCCTGCACCAGCTCTTCGAACTTCTTGTCCTCGGCCGCGTTGGCTTCGGCTTCGCGTACCATGCGTTCGATCTCGTCATCAGACAGACCGGAAGAGGCCTGGATGGTGATCTTCTGCTCCTTGTTGGTCTCCTTGTCTTTCGCGGAGACGTGCAGGATGCCGTTGGCGTCGATGTCGAAGGTCACTTCGATCTGCGGCAGACCGCGCGGTGCCGGGCGGATGCCTTCCAGGTTGAACTGGCCCAGGGACTTGTTGTCGCTGGCGCGCTTGCGCTCACCCTGCAGCACGTGAATGGTCACGGCAGACTGGTTGTCTTCGGCGGTGGAGAACACCTGGGACTTCTTGGTCGGAATGGTGGTGTTCTTCTCGATGAGCGCGGTCATCACGCTGCCCATGGTCTCGATCCCCAGGGAGAGCGGAGTCACGTCCAGCAGCAGTACGTCGGTCTTGTCACCGGACAGTACGGCACCCTGGATGGCAGCACCCATGGCCACGGCTTCGTCCGGGTTGACGTCTTTGCGCGGCTCTTTGCCGAAGAAGTCGGCCACGGTCTTCTGAACCAGCGGCATACGGGTCTGACCGCCCACCAGGATGACGTCGTCGATCTCGCCAACGGCCAGACCGGAGTCTTTCAGGGCGACACGAACCGGCTCCAGGGAGTCTTTCACCATGTCTTCCACCAGGGATTCCAGCTTGGCGCGGGTCACCTTGATGTTCATGTGCTTCGGACCGGTGGCATCTGCTGTGATGTACGGCAGGTTGACGTCGGTCTGCTGGGCAGAAGAGAGCTCGATCTTGGCTTTTTCGGCGGCGTCTTTCAGACGCTGCAGAGCCAGCTGGTCGTTGCGCAGGTCAATGCCCTGCTCGCGCTTGAACTCGTCAACCAGGTAGTTGATGACGCGGTTGTCGAAGTCTTCACCACCCAGGTGGGTGTTACCATTGGTCGCCAGTACTTCGAAGGTGGTTTCCCCTTCGACTTCGTCGATCTCGATGATGGAGATATCGAAGGTACCGCCACCCAGGTCATATACAGCAACCTTGCGCTCGCCCTTGACCTTGTTGACGCCATAGGCAAACGCAGCCGCAGTCGGCTCGTTGATGATGCGCTTGACGTCCAGACCGGCGATGCGACCGGCATCCTTGGTGGCCTGACGCTGAGCGTCGTTGAAGTAGGCCGGTACGGTGATGACGGCTTCGGTCACCGGCTCGCCCAGGTAGTCCTCGGCGGTCTTCTTCATCTTTTTCAGCACTTCGGCAGAGATCTGCGGCGGTGCCATCTTCTTGCCTTTCACTTCAACCCAGGCGTCACCGTTGTCGGCCTTGGCGATGGCGTACGGCATGATTTTCAGGTCACGTTGTACTTCGTCATCTTCGAAACGACGGCCGATCAGACGCTTGATGGCGAACAGCGTGTTCTTCGGGTTGGTGATGGCTTGGCGCTTGGCCGGCTGACCAACCAGGATTTCGCCGTCATCGGCATAGGCAATGATGGACGGAGTAGTACGGTCGCCTTCCGCGTTCTCGATCACGCGAGCATGGTCGCCATCCAGAATAGCGACGCAGGAGTTGGTAGTACCCAGGTCAATACCGATGATTTTACCCATTTGACGAATCTCCAAATACTTTGAATAAACTGGCGAGGGGCTCGCCTTGATACGTTAACGGCTAGGTGGGGCCTGCCACTGTGGCTTTCAAGCTCCCGGCATCAAATTTTTTGTGCCGCCGTGGCCTTGCAACCTATATGGGGTCTCAAGTCGGCGCTTCAAGTCCGGCCCTGAAAAAACCTGCATACAGGCCACCTGACAGCCAAATGACGCCAGACACGTTTTTTTGGCGCCACATCCAACAAAAAGCCCGCCAAGCGGCGGGCTTGGTGAGAACAGCGTGATCAGTCAGCGGACTTGGAGACCATCACCATGGCCGGGCGGATGACGCGGCCGTTGAGCTCGTAGCCCTTCTGCATCACGGCGATCACGGTGTTCGGCGCCACGTCGGCACTGGGCACCATGCTCATGGCCTGGTGGGCATTGGGGTCGAACGGCTGGTTGGTCGGGTCCAGCGCCACCAGGCCAAACTTGGCCACGCCGCTCTGCATGGATTTCAGGGTCAGCTCGACCCCTTCAATCATCGGCTTGAGGGTGTCGTTCTCCTTGTCCGCCAGCTCGATGGCGCGCTCCAGGTTGTCCAGCACCGGCAAGAGCTCTGCGGCGAACTTCTCTAGTGCAAACTTGTGGGCTTTCTCCACGTCCTGAGCGGCACGGCGACGCAGGTTCTCCATCTCGGCGACGGCGCGAATGGCGCGCTCGCGCTCTTCCAGGGAGGCCTGCTGGGCCGCCTCCAGCTGGGCCTCCAGCTCGGCGATGCGGGCCTGCTCGGCTGTCACTTCACTGTCTACATCGGTCGGCTCGACTGGCTGGGCTTCCACTTGCTCCATCGCTTCAACCTTTTGTTCTTCGTGGCTCATGACATCTCCAATATTCAGGGGTTGCGTGTGAGGGTGGCTGGCGTTCAGACAAGCGACACGCGCCAGCAGACCCTGTGTTGGCGCTATTATGGGGACACAGCCCCGGCTTTCAAGGGGAAAAGGGCAGATCGGGCACAATGGCGCCCATCCGCGTGCCAGGCAGCCCCTTTTCGGGGCCGATTGCACCAACCGCCACGGAGGCAGACAAATCCCCGGCAAAGCGCGGTATACTCCCCCCAAGACTCTCCCAGACCCGATAACCTATGGATTCTCCGTTCAAAACCGTTGCCCTCATCGGCAAGCCCCATCACGAGGGGGCCAACCAGACCCTGACCGGCCTGTATCAGTACCTGACCAGCCGCGGCTTTCGTGTGCTGCTGGAGAGCCGGGTGGCCCATACCCTGGGGCTGCTCGGGGAGAACGTGATGGATCTGGTGCAACTCGGCGAGCAGGCGGATCTCGCCATCGTCGTCGGCGGTGACGGCAACATGCTGGGGGCCGCCCGGGTGCTGTCACGGTTCGATGTGGCGGTGATCGGGGTGAACCGGGGCAACCTCGGCTTCCTGACCGATCTCTCGCCCCAGGATTATCTGCTGCCCCTGGAGCAGGTGCTCTCGGGTCACTTCAAGAGCGAGCAGCGCTTCCTGCTGGAGGCCGCCGTCTATCGCCACGGGGAGCGCAAGTCGAGCAACCTCGCGGTCAACGAGGCGGTGCTTCACCCGGGCAAGATCGCCCATATGATCGAATTCGAGGTCTACATCGACGGCAGCTTCATGTACAGCCAGCGCTCGGACGGCATCATAGTGGCGACACCCACCGGCTCCACCGCCTACTCCCTGTCGGCAGGGGGCGCCATTCTCACCCCCAAACTCAACGCCATCACGCTGGTGCCCATGTTCCCGCACACCCTGAGCAGCCGCCCCATCGTGCTGGATGCGGACAGCGAAGTGCGGCTGCTGGTCTCGCCGGACAACCAGGACGACGCCATGCAAGTGAGCTGCGACGGCCAGGTCACCCTGGCGGTCCACCCGGGGGACGAGATCCTTATCAAGAAGAGCAGCCACAAGCTGCATCTGGTGCATCCGCTGGATTACAGCTACTTCCACGTGCTGCGCAACAAGCTCGGTTGGGGCAGCAAGCTCTTCTAGCCAGGCAACACCGGTGGCGAGGGTCTACCCCTCGCTGCTTTCGACCAGCCGAGGCGGTGCCGGCTCGAATGCCAGATGCACCCCGTTTCTCCCCGCTTCCTTCACCCGGTACATGGCAGCATCGGCTTTGGTCAGCATCAGTGCCAGGTCAGCCTCGGCACTGGCGCACACGACCCCCATGCTCACCGTAACCCCCTCGCACGGCAGGCAGGCCCCCTGCCGGGAGCCCGTCTCTATCTGGCGGCGGATCCGGTCACAGATGTCGCGGGCCATCTGGCCGCTCACGCCCCCCATGATGATGGCGAACTCCTCGCCACCGATGCGCCCCACCAGATCATCCTTGCGTACCTCGGCCACCAGCACCCCGGCCACATAGCGAATGACCTCATCCCCGCAGCCGTGACCAAACTGGTCGTTGACCCGCTTGAAGTGATCGATGTCCAGGACCACCACGCAGCGCGTCTGGCCAGGCGTAGCCCCCTCTCCCTGCCTGAAGAGGCCGCGCCGATTAAGCACCCCGGTGAGGGGATCCCGCTCCGAGAGCGCCAGCAATGCCTCCTCCGTCTCCACATAGGCCACCAGAGGCAGCAGCAACACCGAGCCGATGGTCAGCACCATGTGCATGAAGAAGATGAGATCGAGCCAGCCTCCGTCCCCCATCCGCTCTTCGACTCCCAGCAAGAGCAGCCCCCCCTGGCTCAGCAGGATGGTGAAATGCAGCAGGTAAATAAGCACCACCGCATGGAGCACCCGCTTCTGTTGCCGGCCGAGAGAGACGATGAGGCAGGCGCACCACAGGTACAACATCGACTCCATCAGTGCCAGCACAATGCGCACGGGGGCGAGGCTGGACAATCCCAGATAGAGCAGCAGCAACACCGCCACGCCTCCCCCCACGGCACGGGGATGCCATGCGCGCTCGTAAAGCGCACAAAAACCGGCGAGCAACAGCAGGATGCTCATGAGCGAGACCAGGCCGCCGACCCGGATGCCCAGCGCCGGATACCCTCCCAATACCCCCAGACTGAGCAGCAGGATGGAGAGGGAGAAGAGAAAAGCGGAGAGGGACCAGTACAGAAAGTTGCCTCGACCCGGCTTCAGGGAGTGGATGAACAGCATGATCAGCCCCGACATCAGGTTGATTGCCAGGGAGATCAGCAGCAGGGTCGGGGTATGGATCATCTTGACGCATCCTTGCGAAGAGGTCTGTACACAGCCCAGGCTCAACCAGGACTGTTTCGAGTGTGTCTCAGCCAGCCACTCACCACAAGAGAGCCCCTCGAGGTGGCTTCTCGCATCGCCTCAGCCCATGCCAGGTACGCAGGTTGATTTTGCAGGCCATCTGATCGGCGTCACACCCATGCCGCGGCCTTGACATCCTTGCCCTCCCCCTGTTTCGCAAAAATCCTCCCTGCCCACTTTACTGTATATAAGACCAGTATATACTGGATGCATACACAGTAATGTTGACCCATACAGGATGAGACCATGCTGACCCAGCTGACCGTCAACAACTTCGCCATCGTCAAGTTTCTCGAGCTCGATCTGCAACCGGGGATGACCTGCATCACCGGGGAGACCGGGGCGGGTAAATCCATCGCCATCGATGCTCTGGGGCTGTGCCTGGGGGAGCGCGCCGAAGCCAGCATGGTGCGCCCGGGCAGCGACAAGACCGAGGTGAGTGCCCGCTTCCTGCTGGAGGGTAATCCTGCCGCCCGGGCCTGGCTCGCCACCAACGAGCTTGAAAATGACGGTGAGTGCATCGTCCGGCGGGTATTGTCCGCCGAGGGGCGCTCTCGCAGCTATATCAACGGGGTTCCCGTCCCCCTCGCCCAGCTCAGGAACCTGGGTCAACTGCTGGTCAACGTCCACGGTCAGCACGCTCACCAGATGCTGCTCAAACCCGATTACCAGCTCGCCCTGCTGGACGGCTACGCCGGTCATCATCTGCTCCTCGACGATGTGCGCCGCCACTACCAGCAGTGGCGCCAGTTGCAAAACGAGCTCAACCGGCTCAAGGCCGAGCAGCAGCAGCGGGAAGCCCGCCGTCAACTCATCGAATACCAGGTGCAGGAGCTGGACGAATTTGCCCTTCAGCCGGGAGAGTTTGAAGAGATTGAAGAGGAGCATCAGCGGCTCGCCAATGGCACCGAGCTGATGCAGGAGTGCGGGTATTGCCTCGATCTGCTCTATGACAATGAAGAGACCACCATCGCCGGTCTGCTGCAGACGGCGGTGGACAGAGCCGAGACCCTGGTCGGCATGGACAGCCGGCTTGGCAACGTGCTCGGCATGCTCAACGAAGCCCTGATCGGCGTACAGGAGAGCCACAGCGAGCTGCGCAGCTATCTCGACCGGCTGGAACTGGATCCAGAGCGCTTCAACGAGCTGGAGAGCCGCCTCTCCAAGGCCATCAACCTGGCACGCAAGCACCATGTCAAACCGGCGGAGCTGGCCCACTACCATCAGGAGCTGGCCAGCGACCTCGCACGCCTGCACTCCGACGAAGAGCGACTCGAGGGGATGGAAGACGAGCTGGCCTCGGCCCGCCAGGCCTTCGTGCAGGCCGCCGAGGCCCTGAGCCAGAGCCGCCAGCGCTATGCCGAGGAGCTGGGCGCCAAGGTAAGCGCCAGCATGCACGAACTGGCGATGCCCGATGGCCGCTTCGCCATCGAGGTGCGACCCGATGCCCAGAGCAGCCTCTCGCCCCTTGGCATCGATCGGGTGGAGTTCATGGTCACCACCAACCCGGGTCAGCCCATCCAACCCCTTGGCAAGGTGGCTTCCGGCGGCGAGCTGTCGCGTATCAGCCTCGCCATCGTGGTGATCAGTGCACGCAAGATCTCAACCCCGACCCTTATCTTCGACGAAGTGGATGTGGGGATCAGCGGCCCGACCGCCGCCGTGGTGGGCCGCCTGTTGCGCCAGCTCGGCGAATCCACCCAGGTGATGGTGGTCACCCACCTGCCCCAGGTGGCAGGCAAGGGTCACCAGCACATGGTGGTGAGCAAACACACCGACGGCAAGACAACGGAAACCCAGATGCAGGCGCTCACCCAGGGCGCCCGGCTCAACGAACTGGCCCGCCTGTTGGGGGGCGATCAGATCACCGACAACACCCTGGCCAACGCCCGTGAGTTGCTCGCAAGCTGACCACGGGGCGGACGGGATGCCCTCCCGTCCATGTCGGCCCTTTCAGATTGACCGAGTCATCATCGCGGTGGCCAGTTGAAGCCTCTTGCCGACGGCGCGGGCTTGGTTGACCGATGCCGTGAACCGCAAGCAAGAACGAGGGGCGGCCCTGGCTAATCCGCGGCACGTGTCTTGATGCTCAGTCTGAGCCTGTCAGCCTGGTCATCACCCAGTCGGGTTTCCATCGCCATGGTCAGAACGCCACTCATCTTCGTTGCACTCATTCACATATCGAACGGACCCACTCCTTCATTTTCCATTCAACTCAGTCTGTTATGATGATGTAAACGGACTCGGTACCTTCAGTTGCCATCGACAGAAGGTGACGCTTGATGCAAACACACCGGGTTCGTTTGAGCTGACATTTCGCGGGAAAGGGGGATGGGAGCGCGCTTCCGCCGTCTGACCCGCACCTGCCAAGGAGAACTGCTTATGAGCCCGACCAATATTGTGCTGTTGCTGGAAGGCAAGGATTACGAGCAGGAGACACTGGCCAAGGCGAGCCGTCTGGCACAAGGGCTGGGCGCCAACCTGACCTTGTTGCACCTGACCCACAGCAGCAAGACCCGTCGCAATAGTCTGTCCCTGTCACAAGAGGAGCGCAGCCCCCAGGGCACCCTGGATGCCAAGGCGATCATCAGTGAACTCATCACCCAGCTGTCTCATCCGGTGGATTACCAGTGCCTGGTGGTGGATGACGTGGTACCGGATCTCCAGCGCTGGCTGGCCGCCCACCCCGCCGACCTCTTGCTGGTCGGCAGCCGTCATCACTGGATGGAGGGCTCGCTGGCCCGTCTGCTCCTCTACAAACTGCCCCTCGATATCCAGATCTGCCACGAGCCTCACGCCGCCTTGCTCAAAGCCGTCGGTTGACACCACAAGACCCGCTCCCTGAGCGGGTCTTCTTGTTTCTGACGCCCCGCCGTCACCCTCCCCCAGCTTGACCTCCTCCACTGCGTCACCGCCAGAACCACACGATTTCTTACACATTGCTCGCTTCTTTTTGAGGGCCATTTGCTGCACGATATGGCCCTTGCACGCCTTCGCTCGTTTCGTTCAGGTGATAAATGAAAGCTCTTAGAAAACCCGGCAAGCTCGCCCTGCTCGCCCTTGTGCTGATCCCTCTCGTCACCTGGCTGGCCTGGCCGGGCAACACACCGGACCCGGTACTGACCGCAACGGTTACCCGACAGGATGTGGAGCAGACGGTGCTCGCAAGTGGCGTACTGCAGGCCATCGAGCAGGTGGATGTGGGGGCCCAGGTCTCGGGTCAGGTCACCTATCTCGCGGTGGAAGCGGGTCAACAGGTCAAACAAGGAGAGCTGCTGGCGGAGATCGATCCCCTGATCGCCCAGAACAACCTCAAGACCGCCGAGGCTGAGCTGGCCAGCCGCCGCGCCCAGCTCAAGATCAAGCAGGCACAGCTCAAACAGAACGAGCTTGCCTGGCGCCGCCAGCAGCAGATGTTTCGGCAGGAAGCGAGCTCTCGTGCGGATCTGGAGAGCGCCGAAGCCCAGCTTGCCGTCACCCGGGCCGAGCTGCAAAGCGCCCAGGCCGACATCGACAACGCCATCATCAAGGTGGAACGCGCCAAGACGGAGCTCGGCTACAACCGCATTCAGGCCCCCATGGATGGCACCGTCGTCTCCATCGTCACCCGGCAGGGGCAGACCCTGGCCGCCAGCCAGACGGTACCGACCCTGCTCAAGCTCGCCAATCTCGACACCATGACGGTCAAGGCCCAGATCTCCGAAGCGGACGTCACCCGTGTCAAGGCGGGCATGCCGGTCTATTTCACCCTGATAGGGGATCCGGATACTCGCTACCACGGTACCCTTCGCACGGTCGAGCTGGCCCCCACCAACATCAATGAGCAGACGGCCAGCACCACGGCCACCAGCAATGCGGCCATCTACTACTATGCCCTGTTCGATGTGCCCAACCCCGGCCATCAGTTGAGGGTCGCCATGACGACCCAGGTCACCATCGTGCTCGGCGAGCGCAAGCAGGTACTGGCCATTCCCCAGACCGCCCTCGGCAAGAAGACTGGCGACAACGAGTACGAGGTCAGCCTGCTCAAGGAGGGGGACCAGAGAGAGACCCGCCGCATCAAGACCGGCATGAAGGATGACATCAAGATTGAGGTGGTGAGCGGCCTGACCGAGCAGGATAAGGTGATCCTGGAGCAGGGCAAACCGGCCCTGCACGATGAAGGGGAGATGGAGCCGTGAGCGAGCCCCTGATCCGTCTCAAGGGTATCGAGCGGCGCTACCAGAGCGGAGAGCACGAAGTGACCGTGCTGCACCCGCTGGATCTCGCCATCGATGCCGGGGAGATGGTGGCCATCGTCGGCGCCTCCGGCTCCGGCAAATCGACCCTGATGAACCTGCTGGGCTGCCTAGATCGCCCGAGCGGCGGCCAGTATCTGTTTCGCGGCCAGGACACCGCGACCCTGGATGCCCTCTCCCTGGCACGGCTGCGCTGCCACCACTTCGGCTTCATCTTCCAGCGCTATCACCTGCTGCCCCATCTGGATGCGGCCGCCAACGTGGAGATCCCCGCCATCTATGCCGGCACCGCCCGCCTTGATCGCCAGGCCCGTGCCCGCTCCTTGCTGACCCGCCTGGGACTGCAGGATCGCAGCCACCACAGACCCGGCCAGCTCTCCGGCGGTCAGCAGCAGCGGGTCAGTATTGCCCGGGCGCTCGCCAACGGCGGCGAGGTGATCCTGGCGGACGAACCCACCGGCGCTCTCGACAGCCAGAGCGGCAAGGAGGTGATGGCCATCCTCAAGGAGCTGCACGCCCAGGGCCACACCATCATTCTGGTGACCCACGACATGGCGGTGGCAAGCCATGCGGATCGCATCATCACCCTGTGTGACGGGCGGGTAGTGGAGGACAGCGGCCATCGGGCGACCGATGACAACGCAGCCTCCCTATCCGGGACGCCGGCCCACCCGCAGCCAGGTGACGGCAGCCAGCTGGCCCCTCCCTCTGTCGGGCAAGATGCACAGGGCACAGGCGCCGCCGTCCGCACCGCAAGCCGGGGCTGGGATCGCTACCGGGAGGCGGGGCGCATGGCCCTGCACGCCATGCTGGCCCATCGCATGCGCACCTTCCTCACCATGCTCGGCATCATCATCGGCATCGCCGCCGTGGTCAGCGTGGTGGCGCTGGGTCAGGGGGCGCGCGCCAAGGTGATCGACGACATCAACGCCATGGGCACCAACACCATCGACATCTTCCCCGGCAAGGACTGGGGAGACGAGAAGGCCGCCAGCATCCAGACCCTGAACGAGCGGGATCTCGACGCGCTGCTCGGCCAGCCCTATCTGGAGGGGGCCAGCCCCCAGATAGCGACGTCCGGCCAGCTTCGCTATCGCAACAAGACCAG
The DNA here is from genome assembly GCF_040908165.1 of Aeromonas sp. R6-1. Lineage (NCBI taxonomy): Bacteria > Pseudomonadati > Pseudomonadota > Gammaproteobacteria > Aeromonadales > Aeromonadaceae > Aeromonas > Aeromonas sp. R6-1. Next base: position 312,801 of record NZ_JBFODF010000053.1, on the reverse strand, counting down.
CAGCGGCAGCGTGATCGGGGTCGGCAACGACTTTTTCCGGGTCAAGGGGATGACGCTCACCCAGGGGCGCCTGCTCGATGAGCGGGACATTCGAAACCGGACGGCAGTCGCCGTGGTGGATGGCAAGACCATAGAGAGCCTGCTCGGCAAGGTGGACCCGGTCGGCCAGGTGGTGCTGGTCGGCACCCTGCCGGTGCGCATCGTGGGGGTGGTCACCCAGGAGACCGGCTTTGGCCGCAGCAGCCAGTCGGTCAATGTCTGGCTCCCCTACAGCGCCGTCATGAGCCGTCTCCTCTCCCAGCAGCACTTCACCCAGATCACCATCCGGGTCAAAGACGGCGTCCAGCCCGCCCTGGCCGAGCAGGCGGCAGTCGCCCTGCTGACCCAGCGCCACGGCGTGAAGGACTTCTTCACCTTCAGCAGCGACAGCATCGTCAAATCGGTGGAGAAGACCACCGCTACCCTGACACTGCTGGTCTCCGCCATCGCGGTGATCTCCCTCATCGTCGGCGGCGTCGGAGTGATGAACATCATGCTGGTCTCGGTGGTGGAGCGCACCCGGGAGATAGGGATCCGCATCGCCGTCGGCGCCCGCCAGTCCGACATACTGCAACAGTTCCTCATCGAGGCGGTGATGGTCAGCCTGCTGGGGGGGCTGCTCGGTATCGGCCTCGCCCTGCTCATCGGCGCTCTCTTCTCCCTGCTCGTGGAAAGCTTCCAGATGCGCTTCTCGCTCTTCTCCATCCTGATGGCCTTCGGGTGCTCCTCCCTCATCGGGATCCTGTTTGGTTACCTGCCCGCCCGCAATGCGGCCAGGCTCGATCCGGTGGAGGCACTGGCGAGGGAATGACGATGCACAACCTATCAAGGCTCGGGCTAAGCCTGATGCTCACCGCCAGCCTCGGTGCCTGCAGCCAGCAGAGCACCTATCACAGACCCGATCTCGACGTGGCGCCAGCATGGCAGCAGGAGAGCCGGGGTCTCACCGCGCAGCAGGCTGGCCCCTGGTGGCAGGGATTCCAGGATCCCGCACTCGATCGCCTGGTCGAGGCGGTGCTGGCCGCCAACCCGGACATGCGGGTGGCCGGGCTCAAGCTCAAGAATGCCCTGCTCGGCGCCGATCTGGCTGGCACCAACCTCACCCCCTCGGTCAGCGCCAATCTCGGGGCCAGCGGCACCAAGAACATGAAAGATGGCAGCGCCAGCAGCAACCTGGGCCCCTCCCTCAACCTCAGCTACGAAGTGGATCTCTGGGGCAGACTGGCCGCGGCAAGGGATCAGGCGAGCTGGGAGGCACAAGCCAGCGAACAGGATCTGGCCGCCACCCGGTTGCTGCTCATCGGCAAGACCCTGGAGCAATACTGGCAACTGGCCTACCTCGGCTCGGCCATGACCCTGGGCACCCAGCAACTGGCCAATCTGGAGCGCATTGAACGCCTGACCCGCGCCAAATACGAGGCGGGCGCCGTGACCCGACTCGATCTGGTACAGGCCAGCCAGCAGAAGGCAGGCAAGCAGGCGGAGCTCGCCACCCTCACCCAGCAGCGGGCACAGGCGGGCAATGCTCTTCGCCTGCTGCTGGGCCGCAGCAGCGGGCCGCTCGCTGACGCTCCCGACGCCCTGTTAATGGGCCCGATCCCGTCCCTGGCGGCCGGCATTCCCGCCGATGTGCTGGCCCGGCGGCCCGATGTGCGCGCCGCCGAACTCAGGCTGCGCAAGACTCTCGCGAGGGGAGACGAGATCCGCACCGGCTTTTATCCCACCCTGAGCCTGACCGGCGGTGCCAGCACCACCTCGGATACCCTGACCCAGGTGCTGCAAAATCCGGTCGGCACCCTGGGCGCCACGCTGGCGCTCCCTTTCCTCGAGTACAACAAGACCCGGCTCTCCATCGCCAGCGCCGACATCGACTACCAGATTGCCGAAACCGAGTTTCGCAAGCAGCTCTATACCGCGCTGCTGGAAGTGGAGGATGGCCTGGCAGCCCGTCAGCAAGGGGATCAGCGGCTGCGCTATCTGGAGCAGCAGAGGGCCTATGCCCGGGAGGCCGAGAGGCTGGCAGGCGCCCGTTTCCTGGCCGGTGCCACCGGGGTGCAACCCTGGCTGGATGAGCAGAACCGCCTGTGGGATGCCGAGCTCGCCCTGCTGGCACAGCAGCAGACCCAGCTCAACAACATGGCAGGCATCTATCGGGCGCTGGGGGGAAGCGATCGAACCTGACCCAGGCAGAGAGTGTGGTATCGCGATGGACATCCAGAGGAGGTCAATCGCGACCCATTCTGCCCACAAACCAATTGATAATAATTTTCATTTCATCAAGAATGGGCGCCATCATCAGCCAGGAGTATGCCCATGTCTCAACCCGCCCCGGCCAATCGCCCCCGCCTGCTCACCGTCAAGCATGTTCAGGATGTGAGCCCGCACCTGCGCCGAATCTGCCTGACCAGCCCCGAGCTTGTGGACTACCCCTTCAGCTGTGGCGGTGCTCATGTCAAGATCATGCTGCCCCGACCGGATCAGCGCGAGATAGTGTTGCCCACCCCCACCGACAAGGGGCCTCGCTGGCTCGATCCCGCCCAGAAACCCGTCATTCGCACCTTCACCATACGCGCGTTTCGCCGGGAGGCGCTGGAGCTCGACATCGACTTCGCCCTGCACGGCGAGGCCGGCCCCGCCAGTCGTTTCGCCCTGCACGCCAAACCGGGTGACAGGCTCGCCATCTCGGGCCCGGGCGGTCCCGACCCCATGCTGCAAATGGCCGAGCACTATTACATGGCGGGGGATCTCACCGCCCTGCCCGCCATCAGCGCCATGGTGGAGGTGATGCCGTCCCATGCCCGCGGCCATATCGCCCTGCTGGTCCCCCATCAGGACGACGTGCAGGATCTGTCGCTGCCGGCCGGCGTCGACCTGCGCTGGTTCGTGGGCAATCCGGAACAGGCCGCGACCCTGGTGGCGCATTTCACCGCCCAGCCCATGGTCGCCGAGGGGAGCTATTTCTGGTTTGGCGGGGAAGAGAGCCTGGTCGTGCCGCTGCGCCGCCACGTCAGACGCACCCTGGATGCCGAGCGCCAGCGGGTCTACGCAGTCCCCTACTGGCGCAGCGGCAAGGATGAAGACGCCTACCACCAGGACAGGCACGCCGTGATGGACAGCTGACCCCCTCTTTATCTTGTGACTGGCGGGCTTCTTCCCTCGGGGAAGCGGCCTGCTTTTGCTGCGGTTCCCCCGCCATCGTTCCCTCTCCCCCCATCTTCGCCTGGCGATTTCATTGCGCTTGCATTTGAGACAAACACCAAGATAATGACAATCATTCTCAATAACTGCGATGAGCCGTGAACCTGTCTGCTCCCAACAGGATGCCGCATAAGGGTTCCCCATCGCACACATGCACAGCAAGGTAACTCCAGATGGCAGTTTTGAATTCGGTCATGCGCGCCTTCGCCATAGAGGCGCTCCCCACCCCTGCCGAGCTGCTGGCGCAGCACCCCTGTCCGGCCGACATGGCCCGGCACATCGACAGCCAGCGCCATCAGGCACGCCGGATCCTGGCAGGTGAAGACGATCGCCTGCTGGTCGTGATTGGCCCCTGCTCCATCCATGATCCCGTCGCGGCCCTGGACTATGCCGGACGGCTGGCAGGGCTTGCCACCGCCTATCAAGACAGCCTTCAGATAGTCATGCGCGCCTATTTTGAAAAGCCGCGCACCACGGTGGGCTGGAAGGGGCTGGTCTTCGATCCGCACCTGGACGGCAGCAACGACATCAATCGGGGATTGCATCTGGCACGCCAGGTGCTGCTCGACATCAATGGGCTGGGGCTCGCCACCGCCACCGAATTCCTCGACACCACCAGCTTTCTCTATCTCGCCGATCTCGTCAGCTGGGGCGCCATCGGGGCACGCACCACGGAGTCTCAGGTCCACCGGCAATTGGCCTCCGCACTGCCCTGCCCCGTGGGATTCAAGAACGGTACGGACGGCAATATCCGGGTCGCCATCGATGCCATCCAGGCCAGTACCGCCTCCCATCTCTTCACCGCCCCCGGCAGCCAGGGCGGCATGGTGGTGATCAAGAGCGAAGGCAATCCCGACGGCCATATCATTCTGCGTGGCGGCATCCTGCCCAACTACCACCAGAGCGATGTGGCGGAGGCAGCAGACCGCCTCACCCGCCAGGGACTCCCCCCTCGCCTGATGGTGGATTGCAGCCATGGCAACAGCCAGAAGCTGCACACGAACCAGCTGAAGGTCGCCAAAGAGCTCTGTCGCCAGCTGAGCGAAGGGAGCCAAGCCATCGCCGCCGTCATGGTCGAGAGCTTCTTGCTGGGAGGAAACCAGAAACCGGCTCCTCTGGGTGAGCTGCAATACGGTCTGTCAGTGACCGATGCCTGCCTCTGCTGGAAAGAGAGTGAACACCTGCTTGCCATGCTGGCAGAGGCGGTCCAGGCCCGTCGCCGCACCCGGAGAAAATACACACACGCCGTTCAGTCTGAACTCGGACAACCCGTCATCTAGCATTCGGTTTATTTGTTTGCCACCAATCCGTGTCTGCCTCATCCACACATTGTCCGGCATCGTGCGGATATATCGCAGAAGAGCGGTGTCAAACAGACCATAAATAGAGGGGATAAATTAATAGGCGGTGGGCGTCATGCATCAGCATGAAAAAGAGACGGGCCGCTCAGGCATACAGATGAGGATCCACCGCCGCTATTTCATTCTGTCACAGCAGGTATCCATGATCGTTTCTCACAAGGGACGAAGAAACACGGGCTGTATGAGTCCTCAGTGCGTATAAGTGGCAAGGTGGCGTGGAAGATGATGCGCCAACTTTATTGGGCACATGATGGTTATGGCTATTCCAGACGAGGCTCTCCAATTAACCGGAGTAACCTGCGCAATTGGGTTTTACTGCAACATCCTCTGAACCCTGAAAATAACAATGCCGCCCTGCAGGCGGCATTATCGAGATCCGGATCCGGCGATCAGATCAGGAAATCGTTCAGATCCTTGCCCAGCGCAACTTGCTCGGCGATGGCCTTGGGCATACGACCCTGACCGGTCCAGGTCTTCTCCTGACCGTCTTCCTGGTACTTGTATTTCGCAGGACGGGGAGCACGCTTGCTCTTGGTGGTGCCCGCCGCAGCCGGAGCCGCCACGCTGCCGATCAGCTCACGGGGATCGATACCAGCCTGTTGCAGCATTTCGGTGAATTCATTCAGTTTGCGCTGACGCTCTTCCTGTTCGGCACGTTCCTGTTCAACGGACTCGGCACGCTCGTTATATACCAGGTCAAACTTTTCTTTCGCTTCTTGCAGTTGCTCAAACGGCAGTTCACGAATGGCAGCGCGCAAGCTGCGAATGTTCAGCAGAACCTTCAGAAACTCGTTCATTACTTCCTCACAGAATTATTTTTGTATGTCACAGGGATAACACGATTTGAGAATAGCATGCCCATTGGATAACAACATAATGTTTTTATACCATCCGGCAGCGCGCTGACACCATATGGACATTATTCACCGTGGTTAATTCCCTGCCTGATACTTATTGGGAATACCCTCACGGACTTTATTTTCTATTTTCCCCGGTTAATCTCTGGTTCACCTCATCCGTTGCACACGCTGTTATCTCTTACCCGCGTCGCTCTGCGCCAGGTCATTTAGCAGCAGTGCCGACACTTATTGTACAAATAGTGCGCTCATGGCCATGACCTTCGCGGACAATAAACCAGGTCCCGTTTCAGGATGCCCCTTGCGCCTGATCCTGTATCCAGCGGATGAATGCCTGGATCTTGGGACACTGGCGATGAGGGAGGGTCGCCAGGTAATAACGCGGCTCGCAGCGCACCGCCATATCCGGGAAGGGCATCACCAGCGCTCCGCTCGCCAGCGCCTGGCTTGCCAGTTGCCTGCGCCCCATGGCGACACCGGCGTGGTGGGTGGCGGCAAGGATCGCCAGATCCGCTCGATCAAATCCCATGTGTGACGAGCAAGCCTCCAGGGAGAGATGCCAGTGACTCCCCCAGGTGCGCCACTCGTCGCTGTCGGTGTCCAGACCCCAGGCTTGCCTGTCATGGAGAAGGCGGCACTGCTGCAGATTCTCCACCTCCCCCATCAGACCGTGGTCGCTGGCGTATTGCGGGCTGCACACCGGCACCATGAATTCATCCATCAGGGGGTGAATGGCCAGGCCCGTCGGGGTTCTGGCATCGAAGTTGAGGGTCAGATCGATGCCGTAGCCGTGCAGGTTGATGTGCTCGTTGCCCGTCAGCAGGTTGAGCTCGATGTGAGGATGCAGACGGGAAAAATCGGCGAGCCTTGGCACCAGCCAGCACTGGGCGATGGAGGGGCGCGAGTGCAGCGTCAGGGATCCCGACAGCGCCTGCTCCCTGATCTCCAGCACCTCCTGATTGATGAACTCCAGGGAAGAGGTGAGCGCCCAGAAAATGCGCTGCCCCTCCGTGGTCAAGGCCACCTTGCGGTGAAAGCGCTGGAACAGCAAAAACCCGAGCGCCTCTTCCAGGGCCGAGATGCGGTGGCTCACCGCGCTTGGGCTCAAGGAGAGCTCGTCGGCGGCGAGCGCAAAGGAGCCGTGGCGGGCCGCCGCCTCGAAGGTGTGGAGCCTGGCGAGCTGATGGCTGCTGAGCAGCTTGCTCCTCACCCCCGGGTGCTCATCGCGTTGCATGGTTGGGCCTCCCTCTCTTTTATCTGGCAGATGATACCAGAAGGGCGAGGTTTGCATTCACCAGGAAGACTCAACTCATCCGTATGCGAAGAGACAGCAGGGTAGATGACCATTTGCATCAACTGCGCTCATCCAAGCCACGCGTTTTATCATTTGTCATGGCAACGCTGGCGCCGTTCAATGGGATGATTCCGCCACCACCCCGCGAGGCTTTCATGACACACACCGACATTGCCGGGCTCATCGCCCGCTTCCCCCTGCTCGAACCGCTGATCGCCCTCACCCCTGTGACCTGGTTCAATCCGGGGGCCACCTCCCTCGCGGAAGGATTGCCCCATGTGGGGCTCACCCGGCACGATGTGGCCGCCGCCTCCGCCCGGCTCGCCCGCTTCGCCCCCTACCTGTGTGAGGCCTTCCCCGAAACCCGCGCCAGCCACGGCATCATCGAGTCCGGGATCGCCGCCATCCCGACCCTGCAGGGGACCCTCAATGGGCGCTACGGCGTCAAACTCACCGGCAGGTTGCTGCTCAAACAAGACAGCCATCTGCCCATCTCCGGCTCCATCAAGGCGCGCGGCGGCATCCACGAGGTGCTGGCCCATGCCGAACACCTGGCCATCCAGGCTGGGCTGCTGCGCGAGACGGATGACTATCGCACGCTGTTTTCGGACGAGTTCCGCCACTTCTTCAGCCAGTACAGCATCGCGGTGGGGTCGACCGGCAACCTCGGCCTCTCCATCGGCATCATGAGCGCCCGCCTCGGCTTTCGCGTCACCGTCCACATGTCCGCCGATGCGCGGGAGTGGAAGAAGCAAAAATTGCGCGAACATGGCGCCATCGTCGTGGAATATGCCGAGGATTACGGGGTGGCGGTGGAGCAGGGGCGCAAGGAGGCCGAGCGCGACCCCGCCTGTTTCTTCATCGATGACGAGCACTCCCGCACCCTGTTCCTCGGCTATGCGGTGGCAGGCGAGCGGGTGAAAAAGCAGTTCGACGAGATGGGCATCAGGGTGGACGCCGACCATCCGCTCTTCGTCTACCTGCCTTGCGGCGTCGGCGGTGGCCCCGGCGGAGTGGCTTTTGGCCTCAAGCTGGCGTTCGGGGACAACGTGCACTGCTTCTTCGCCGAGCCCACCCACTCCCCCTGCATGCTGCTCGGGGTCTACACCGGGTTGCACGATGCCATTGCGGTGCAAGACCTTGGCATCGACAACCTCACCGCCGCCGACGGCCTCGCGGTGGGACGCGCCTCCGGTTTTGTCGGCCGCGCCATGGAACGCCTGCTTGCGGGCTTCTACACCCTGAGCGATCAGGAGATGTACGACCTGCTGGGGCTCCTGGCCCGGGATGAAGAAATCCGGCTCGAGCCCTCGGCACTGGCGGGCATGGCAGGCCCCTGGCGAGTGGCCGCCAACCTTGAGTGGCAGAGTGGGCAGGGACTGGATGCAGCCAAGATGGCCGGGGCCACCCACCTGGTGTGGGCCACCGGCGGCGGCATGGTGCCCGCCGAGGAGATGGAAAAATACCTGGCCTGCGCCCGGATCTGATCTTTTTTTCGCCCCCGTGACCCGCCGACCTGGCGGGTTTTTCTGCTGCGAGATCAGCAAGATGGCACCTCAGCCCTCGCCACCATGACACAGACGGCCAGACTGCTGGACAGCCTGATTTGTCATCCAGCCCCACCGACTGGTTATTTTGTGATACGATAGAGACCGTTTTTTGACATCTGCGCCCCGTTGTCCCCTTTTTCCGGTGAGATAACCACCGGTTCCGGCGACCAACACCTGCCGGGCGCAGCACAACATGTGCCCAGTTCGAATCGCTCCTGCGCGACCTTGACGCCTGGAGCACTCCCCTCTGGGCACCTTAGATAAGGAGATCGGGCGATGAAACAATATCAAAGCTGGTTGGGACAATATCTGATGAGCCGCCGTGACGGAGACCACGCCATGGCATCCGAGCTCGCCAGCTCCATCTGCGAATTCTGGCAGGCCCGTGGAGATGAGGCCGAGACCAGCAAATGGCAGCAGATCTACGAGCAGCACGTGGAAAAAACCACCTGACGACCTGCTCTCCTCCATAAAAAAACCGGCGCTCATGGCGCCGGTTTTGCATTTCAACGACCCGGATCACATCTGGTCGATCATGTCCTGGGCGAACTGGGAGCAGGAACGCAGGGTGGCCCCTTCCATCAGACGCTCGAAGTCATAGGTGACGGTCTTGTTGGCGATGGCCGCTTCCATCCCCTTGACGATGAGGTCAGCCGCCTCGGTCCAGCCCAGGTGGCGCAGCATCATCTCGGCAGAGAGGATGAGGGAGCCCGGGTTGACCTTGTCCTGGCCAGCGTATTTCGGCGCGGTGCCATGGGTGGCTTCGAACAGGGCAACGCCATCGCCGATGTTGGCACCCGGTGCGATGCCGATGCCGCCAACCTGGGCCGCCAGCGCGTCGGAGATGTAGTCGCCGTTGAGGTTCATACAGGCAATGACGTCATACTCGGCCGGACGCAGCAGGATCTGTTGCAGGAAGGCATCGGCGATGACGTCCTTGACCACGATGGTCTTGCCGGTTTTCGGGTTCTTGAAGGAGCACCAGGGGCCGCCGTCGATGAGCTGGGCATCGTACTCTTTCTGGGCCAGGGCATAGCCCCAATCCTTGAAGGCACCTTCGGTGAACTTCATGATGTTGCCCTTGTGCACCAGGGTCACGGAGTCGCGATCGTTGTCGATGGCGTACTCGATGGCGGCACGGACCAGACGCTCGGTACCGGCCTTGGACATGGGCTTGATGCCGATGCCGCAGGACTCGGGGAAGCGAATTTTCTTCACGCCCATCTCGTTTTGCAGGAAAGCGATCACCTTCTTGGCTTCATCGCTGTCCGCCTTCCACTCGATGCCGGCGTAGATGTCTTCGGCGTTCTCGCGGAAGATCACCATGTCGGTCAGCTCGGGGTGCTTGACCGGGCTCGGGGTCCCTTCGTAGTAACGGACCGGGCGCAGACAGACGTAGAGATCCAGCTCCTGGCGCAGGGCCACGTTGAGGGAGCGAATACCGCCGCCGACCGGGGTGGTCAGCGGGCCTTTGATGGCCACGCAGTATTCACGAATGAAATCCAGGGTTTCGGCCGGCAGCCAGGCACCTTCGCCATAGACATGAGTCGATTTCTCGCCGGTATAGATCTCCATCCAGGCGATCTTGCGCTCGCCTTTGTAGGCTTTCTCGACCGCAGCATTCACCACATTCAACATGGCCGGGGTCACGTCCACACCGATACCATCCCCTTCGATAAACGGAATGATGGGATTGTGGGGAACCTGCAGCTTGCCGCTGGCATCGACTGTGATTTTCTGGCCCTGGGTCGGGATAACTACTTTGCTTTCCATCGGCATCTCCTAACTTCCGTTTGTTATCAATCTGATCGTTGCGCGCGGCCATCTTAAGCCCATCCATTTGCATAATCAAATAGCGGGCGTGCATGTCAGACCATAGTCGGGGAGTGGATCACAGTGCGCCTGAGGATCCCCTCCTCCCTCGCTGCCCTCTGCTCCTGACGAGGCGCAGGCCCCGTCCATCCGGGCCTCTTCCTCTCTTGATGACAGCGTCTTCCTGCCCTCGCCGCCCCGAAGGCGCCACTCCCCCAAATCCCGTTCGCCTTTACATCGTCGTAACCCCTTTGGCGAGGCAAGGCGCGCCGGGGGACAGGCAGCCGGATCCGGACTAGGCTCTTTGCCAGTGATCGGGGCGCCCGGGGCGGGGCCGATCATGAAGAGAGCACGACAACAAGGAGAACACCATGTTTATCGTCACCAACCGGATGGTCAACGAGCAGGGCAAGACCCCCAGCGAGATCTTTGGCGAAAAACCCGCAGAGGGCCCCAACGAACTGCGCCTCGCCGAGGCCCGGCGTCAGGGCAAACAGTGGCAGCTGGACCTGCTGCCGGATCAGATCACCGCCGAGATGGCCGCCAGCGTCGGCCTTGACCCCGACCTCCCCCACCCGGCCAGCGCCTATGTGGCGCGCAAGCTGCTGGAGCGCTGCGCCGGGACCGGCAGCACGGCCAAGCAGAAGCTCAAGACCGGCAAACACCTGCTGCTGTTCGTACACGGCTTCAACAACGATCTTGACGATGTGCTGGAGCGAGCCGCGGGGCTCGAGGCCCGGTACGGCGTCGAGGTGCTCTGCTTCAGCTGGCCCGCCAATGGCGGCGGCGCCCGGGGCGTGCTGAGCTACAAGAGCGACAAGCGCGATGCCCTGGCCTCGGCCGGTGCCCTTGACCGGGTGCTGGAGAAGATGAAGGGGCTGCTCGACGAGTTCAACGGCCAGTATGTGACGCAGCTGGAAGAGAAGGCCCAGAAGAAGTTCGCCGACAACGGCGAGGCCTGGGATCGTTACTTCGCCAAGGAGGTAAACAAGCGCTGCCCCTTCACCATCAACCTGCTGCTGCACAGCATGGGCAACTACCTGTTCAAGCACCTGCTGGGCAGCACCACCTACCACGCCAACCAGCTGCTGTTCGACAACATCATCATGGCCGCCGCCGACACCAACAACGAGCTTCACGCCCAGTGGGTCGATCGCATCCAGTGTCGCAACCGCCTCTACATCACCATCAATGAGCGCGATGGTGCCCTGATGGCATCGCGCATGAAGATGGGGGAGCAGCAAAAGGCGAGGCTCGGCCACTACACCCGGCGGCTGGATGCCAGAACGGCCACCTACGTGGACGTGACCAATCAGCCCCATGTGGGGGACTCTCACGCCTACTTCGAAGGGGATGCCCTCGCCAACGAGAAGGTGCTGCGCTTCTTCCACACCGTCTTCAACGGCGGCACCGGCGAGAGCGCGGAGCTGTTCGATGCGGCCCAGAACCTCTATCGCCTCTAGCCACTGCGCAAAAAAACCACCGCCCCGAACAGGGCGGTGGTTTTTCATTATGCGCTCACTTGGTGGCCACAAGGCCGCCAGGGGCTAGTGTTCTGCCGCTTCCGGCTGGGGCGCTTCGCTGCGCTCCCGTTGCAGTTCATCGACCCTGGCCTGCCATCTGTCCTGGGCCTGTTTTTGCCCCTGGGACTCGAATTCCTGGCGCATGGTGTCGATTTTTTGGTCAAGTTTTTCCATCAGGATGTCTCCTTACATCTCGGGTTACACACTGGCTGACGGCACTGTTTGGCCAACCTGCTCACCCGATTGGACACCAGGTTTTCCCCAATTGTCCAACAAAATAAACGATTGATTATGCAAAAACCAATCTAGAAAATGGGTTGAAGCTCCTTATGAAACCCCATCGACCACCCTGAAAACGCCTGATAAAAACACTTCTTTTACCATTTATATCAATATCTTGATATTTATCACTCGCTCAATGACACCCTTGAGATCGGCATGACGAGGATATGCACATTTTTTTTCACAAAAACGCCCCGCTCTCCGGGCTTTGCGACCGGAAAGGCCCCCTTGTCCATCCAAAAATGCGATGGGTTATGACACAACCCATCTCTTTAATGGATAGATAATCCCCAACCCCGACCCTGCGGCTTGCCAACCCGACCACCAGCAGGTTCGCTTGTTACCCATCCGGGCATATCCCGCCCCACTCCCGCCCCGATAAAATGGGGCCGCACCGCGCCTGCTGAGCGGGTTGTTGCCGCCCTCATCCCCTCTCGTCGGAGTCATGACATGGATCTCTTCTGGTGGTTTGCCCTGCCCGTCGCCGCAGGCACCTTCTATGGGTGCTATTTCTGGAACCAGCGCCATGCCCAGCCCGACTGGCTGCGCCTGCCCACCCGCGCCGACTACCTGCACCAGCATCCCGAATGCGCCATCGACGATGAACATGGGGCGCGCTGCTGCGCCTGCGGCTCCGACAAGGTGCTGGGCCACCCCCAGACCGGCTGGCCTGATCATCGCTTTCGCCACACCTGCCTCGCCTGCGGCAAGGCGCTCTTTCGCACCGAAGAGCCCCCGATATAAGCATCCACATTCGCCCTTTTTGTATGGCGATGTATGGCGATGGCAGATACTGACACCCGCAAAGCTGCAAAGAGCACGCACTCGGGACAGGGAGACATCTCAGATGGAAAAGGATTTAACCGCACTGAAGCGCAAGTGGCTCAAGAAGCATCTGCAAGCGCTACGGGCAGCAAAAGACGAGGAAGAAGAAAAAGTAGGCATGCCAGGGTTTGTCGGCATCCTGTGCGCCCTGCTCCCCTTGCTGACAGCGGCTATCTATTTGGTCGGGATGCGATATTACCACGGCTACCTTGACCGCTTCGGTCTTGAATACACCGAGTTCTCCCAACCCGCGGATGTCACTCTTTTTCACGGATTCCTGCTGCTGCTACAGCTGCTCTTGCCTTACGTGTTCCCTCTCGTCATAACAGTTGGAGTGCTCTTTGCCACGCTCTCATGCCTGTTTTTCAAGGTGAGGTGGCGCTTGACTCTCTCATGGTGGGTGGTCCGCTTTTTTGTTCTGCTTCCCATCGTGATGAAGGGTGGGAAAATTGCCCGCACCTATCCCGCTCCATTTACATTTAGTTGTCTGATTTGGTTAAAGAATACCTATTTGAAATTTGCACTTTTCATGCTTCCTATCCTGTTGGTCATCTGGGCATCTGAATACACCAGACCCATGGGGGAGAAAGAGGCTAACAAGCAGATCACCCTCCTCGAACAAGGCAACTGGCCAGAGAGTAAGGCCCATAGCCAGTCACCTCTGCTGGGGGATGAACCCCATATCCGCATCGGCTGCAACACCTCCCACTGCGCCTATCGCCTCAAGGGGGGTGACACCCTGATCCTGCGCCTCGACCAGATAACCGAGACCCGCTACCGGCCTGACAAGGCCGCCCCGAAATAGACGGCATGGCGCAGGCGTCCTGACAGGGAGAGCGCCGACCAGGTCAGAATGGGTTGTCGTTTGTGACCCTCTTTCGTACTATTGCCCGCCACTGCGAACCCCCTTTTCCGGCCCGGGCGTCACGCACGGCGCGGGCCCACAAACGGATAGCGATCCCATGACATCTCTGACCCACTGCTCGGTGCTGGCGATGACGCTGGTTGCACTGCCCGCCCTCGCCTCCGGCGACGGTGACGGGTGCGGCTTCTGGCTCACCGACTGCCCTCTCCCCACCTATCCGCTCTATCTCAACGAGAACGACACCCGGGGCAACCTGCTGATGCTGCTGGGGGATGCCCAGCATCACCCCCTCCCCTTCACCCTGCCGGCGGATCCGCTGAACGAGCGCAGCCAGCCGCTGTTCTACCTCACCCGCCTCCCCCAGCCGGAGGAGGTGGAGGACCCGGCGCTGCGCGAGCAGCTCGGCAGCCGGCTGGCCGCCTACGACCCGTCCCTCCCACCGCTGCTCGAGCACTACGCGGGCCACGACTCCCTCTACGGCCACGCCATCTCCAACTCCCTCTCCTCGGTCAGCGCGTTTCTCGACGCCCTCGAGCAGAGCGAGGTGCCCGCCCCGGAGCGCACGTCGCTGCTGCGAAGCCGTCTGCTGATCCTGGGTCAACAGGAGAGCCCGGCCCCCGCGACCGAAATGAGCGATGCTGCCCTGGAGTGGCAGGGGTATCTGCAGGCCGCCCGGCACTTCTACGAGAGCCGCTTCGAGGAGGCCCGCGCAGGCTTTGCCGCCTTGCAGCAGGCCAAGGCCCCCTGGGTGGCCGAGAGCGCGACCTACATGGTGATGCGCACGGAGATCAACCTCGCGATGAAGGAGGCGAAGGACGAATACGGCGATCAGGACGTGACCAGGAGTGACAAGGAGGCCCTTCGCCGCGCCATGGCCCAGGGCCAGGCCTATCTGGTGGCCTACCCGCAAGGGCGCTACGCCAGCTCGACCAGAGGACTGTTCAGACGCATCCAGTGGATGTCCGGTGATCTCGGCGCCCTGCGGGATGCCTATGACGAGGCCATGGCAACCCGCCAGCCCTTGCCGGCGCTGGAGGCCCTGGTCAACGAGATCGATCTTACCCTGCTCAGTGGCGATGCCTATCGCCATCAGGCGGCCTATCAGGACTCGGCTCAACCGGCGCTGCTGTTCGTCAATGCCCTGCGGGGTCTCAGACCGACCTATGAGCGGCCGCGGGACTGGCAAGATGCCCAGCTGGACGACGCCATCGCGCACCTGCAAAAAACCGGTCACCAGGCGCAGGCGGCCTATCTCAAGGCCTACGCCCTCTTTTTGGACAAGCAGTTCGAGCAGGTGCTGGCCCTGCCCTCCCCGGGGCAGGAGGACGCCACCCTGGCATTCAGCCACCAGATGCTGCGCATCTGGGCCTGGCAGGGCATGAAGGCCTTCGACAAGGCCGAGCAGGCCCTGATGGCACTGGTGGCCTCCCCCCTGGGTCAGGCCCAGCAGGCGTTCGTGGAGAACGTGCTGGCGGATCACTGGGTGCGCACCGGCAACACGGCCACCATCTTCCAGCCGGGCAGCCCCATCACCCAGCTGCGCATCCGCGCGGCCGTGCTCAAGCAGGAGGCCGACCCCGCCCTGTTGCGCCAGCAAGCCAGTCAGGGCCCGAGCGCGGCGGAGCGGCAGATTGCGCTCCATACCCTGCTGGTGCGGGATCTCATCGCCAGCGACCCGGCCACCTTCTTGCAGGATGTGGCCCTCATCCCCGCCGATTACAAGGAGGCGACCCCTCCCGCCGACGCCCCCTGGGAGCCCGTGCCCAACGGGGATGTGCGCCTCTCGGCGTTCCAGTGGCGTGGAGAGGGGACGCCCCAGGGCTACCACTGCCGGGATCTGGCCCAGACCCTTGGCACCCTGGTGCAGCGCCCCGACGATGGTCATGCCCTCAACTGCTTCGGGGAGTACCTGCGCAGCCGGGATCCCCATATCGACCTGTGGCAGGATCGCGAGATGATCTGGGGGCTGGCGCAAGACGAGCGCCCCACGTTCCCGAGTCGCCTCGCCCTCTATCAGGCCGTGATGGCCAACCCCAAGGCGGAGCCCGAAGACAAGAGCTATGCCCTCTATCGCGCCATCCAGTGCTATGCCCCCTCCGGCTACAACAGTTGCGACAGCCAGGAGATCCCAAAACGCACACGGCAGGCCTGGTTCAACACCCTCAAGCAGCGCTATGGCAACTCGGTGTGGGCCAGATCCCTCAAATACTACTGGTGAGCCATGAGCAGACGCTCTGAACGCGCCCTGCTGGCGCTGCTGCTGACGGCCCTGGCCACCCCCCTTGAGGCCAGTGTCGATGCCAGCGCCTATGACGCCTTCTGGCTCTGGTCCGCCACCCGCCACCAGCCGGTACTGGAACAGGCCAGCACCCTCTATCTGCATCAGGGGGAGATCCTGGACAGGCCCGGCGGCCCCCGCTTCGTCAAGCTGGGGCGGGTTCCCTCCCCTCTCAAGGCCGGGCAGGTCTGGCTGGTGGTGCGTGTCAACGCCCTCCCCCTCTCCCCCGCCCACGAGCAGGTGCTGGTGCGCCTCTACGAGGGGTGGCGCGCGGCCGGGGCCAGGGTGGCGGGCATCCAGATCGACTTCGATGCGGCGACCCGCCAGCTCGATCGCTATGGCAACGCCCTGCAACAACTGCGGCGCGCCCTGCCTCCCGGGTGCAAGCTCAGCGTGACGGGGCTGCTCGACTGGGCGAAAACGGGGGACGTGGCAGAGCTCAATCGCCTGCCCGTGGACGAGCTGGTGATCCAGACCTATCAGGGCACGCGCACGGTGCCGGGCTATCAGGCCTATCTGCCCGCCATGGCGCACCTGACCATCCCGTTCAAGGTAGGGCTGGTGCAGGATGGGGAGTGGGATCCCGCCTGGCAGACAACACTGGCCGCCTCCCCCCACTACCGGGGCGAGGTGGTCTTCCTGCTCAACCGCCCGGCGCCGATCCCGGGGACCAGCCCCCCTGTTCCCCGGCATGACGCCCACTGAGACGCGGGTGAACCCTATCGGGGCGCCACAAACAGGGAGAGAAACAAGGATGACGTTTGTCGAGATGAACCCCGCTCACCTGCCGCTGGCCCTGCTGCTGGAGGCCGATCCCGCCGCGTCGCGCATCGCCGCCTACCTGCCCGGGGCCTGGGGCTTTGCCGCCCTGGCGGACAACGAGGTCGTGGGGGCCTGCGTGGCGGGCCTGGTGGGGGAGCAAACCGCCGAGATCTTCAACATCGCCGTTGCCCCCAACCGCCAGCAGCAGGGCATCGGCTCCGGCCTGCTGCGCTTCGTGCTGGAGAACCTGGCCGGGAAGGGGATAGGCCGCGTCGAACTCGGTACCGGCAGCTTCGGCCACCAGCTCACCTATTACCAGCGCCACGGCTTTCGCGTCCATGCCGTCGTGAAGGATCACTTCCTCATCCACTATCCCGAGCCCCTGATGGAGCAAGGCATCCAGCACAAGGACATGCTGCGCCTCTCCCTTGCACTGGCGCCGGACACCGCCTCCCCCTGACCCGAGAGGGAAGCCCCGCTCTCCCCCTGATGGCCGCCCCCTGTGGTACACTCCGCCATCCCCTGTTTTTGGTAGGCATGCGATGAAATCAGCCCGTCCCCGTCTCTCCCTCTCCGCCCGCCCTGACGCAGGCAGCACGGCCAGCGGGCCCACCACGGTGCGCCCATCCCAACGCCGGGAGGCCCGGCACCCAGGGAGGGTCAACGAGCGCAAACCGGCCCCCGCCCCGGTGGATCGCAAGCTGCTGCTCCTGAACAAGCCCTACATGGTGCTCTGCCAGTTCACCGACGAGGCGGGCCGCGAGACCCTCAAGGATTACATCAAAGAGCCCGGCATCTATGCCGCGGGCAGGCTGGATCGAGACAGCGAAGGGCTCTTGCTGCTCACCAACGACGGCAAGTTGCAGGCTCGCCTCACCCAGCCGGGAGAGAAGACCCCCAAGACCTACTGGGTGCAGGTGGAAGGCATCCCGAGCGAGGAGCAACTGGCCGCCCTGCGCGCCGGTGTGGAGCTCAACGACGGCATGACCCTGCCCGCCGGGGCGCGCATCATGGATGAACCGGCCGTGTGGCCACGCAACCCGCCCATACGCGAGCGCAGGGAGATCCCCACCTGCTGGCTCGAGATAACAATCGTGGAGGGGCGCAACCGCCAGGTGCGGCGCATGACCGCCCACATCGGCCACCCCACCTTGCGCCTCATCCGCTACGCCATCGGGGAGTGGACCCTCGATGGTCTGGCGCCGGGAGAGAGCCGCGCCCTGCCCGCCCCCGAGCTGGCAACCGCACCACGACCAGTCGCCACGCAAGGCAAACCACGGGCATCCGCCGCAGCCGGGGGCACTGGCCGCAGTGCCCCCCGCACCGCCCGGCCAACAGATCAGGATCCACCTCAGGGGCGGGACCGCCGCGGGGCAGACCCGCGCCAGGCCAATCGCAGCGGCGGGCGCACCACCGCCCGCCGTCCGGCTCGCACCAAGCCCTCTGAATGAAGGCGACAGCGGATCTGCATCGAGCGCCCCTGCCGGGGCACAGCCAACAAGACAAGGAGTCCTTATGAGCGATCACCCACCGCTGCCCACCCGCCTCACCGTGGCCGCTCTGGTGCACTGGCAGGGGCGTTTCTTGCTGGTGGAAGAGGAGATTGCGGGCCAGCGCCGCTTCAACCAGCCCGCCGGCCACGTGGAGCCGGGAGAAGATCTCATCCAGGCAGCCTGCCGCGAGCTGAAGGAGGAGACCGGACTCACCGCCGCGCCCACCGGCTGGCTTGGGGTCTACCTCTTCAAACCGGCGGACAGCGAGGCCACCTTTGTGCGCACCGCCGTCATCTTCGACCTTGAAAAGTCGCCCGGTCAGCACCATCCAGAGGATCCCGACGGTGACGTACTGGCCTGTCACTGGCTCAGCCTGGAGGAGATTGCCGAGTGCAAGCCCGCCCTGCGAAGCCCCCTGGTGTGGCAGTGTATCCAGGACTATCTGGCAGGCACCCGCCTGCCGCTGTCGGCCCTCAAGGCCTTTATCTAAGCGCCATTGGACGCTCTTTTTGACGCTATGGGGCCGAGACAAGAAAAACGATTTCCCGCCGCCGGGCTTCCGAGGGGAACGGCGGCAGGGAGATGTGACCGGGGGCGCAAAACTCTGGTAGAATACGCCCCGTTTAAACGAACTGGTAACTTCGACTAATGACAGACAACAGCCAAATCAAGGTGATCGTCGGCATGTCCGGCGGCGTGGATTCTTCCGTCTCGGCCTACCTGCTCCAGCAGCAGGGCTATCAGGTCGAAGGCTTGTTCATGAAGAACTGGGAAGAAGACGACACGGACGAGTACTGCTCTGCCGCCCAGGATTTGGCTGATGCCAAGGCCGTCTGCGACAAGCTGGGGATGAAACTCCACACCATCAACTTCGCCGCCGAATACTGGGACAACGTCTTCGAGCACTTCCTGGAAGAGTACAAGGCGGGTCGCACCCCGAACCCGGACATCCTGTGCAACAAGGAGATCAAGTTCAAGGCGTTCCTGGAATTCGCCGCCGAAGAGCTGGGGGCCACCTACATCGCCACCGGCCACTATGTGCGCCGTGACGACAGCACCGGCCGCCCGCGCCTGCTGCGCGGTCTGGATACCAACAAGGATCAGAGCTACTTCCTCTATACCCTGAGCGAAGCCCAGGTGGGTCAGAGCCTGTTCCCGGTCGGGGATCTGGAAAAACCCGAGGTGCGCCGCATCGCCGAGCAGCTGGATCTCATCACCGCCAAGAAGAAAGACTCCACCGGCATCTGCTTCATCGGTGAGCGCAAGTTCAAGGACTTCCTGGCCAAGTTCCTGCCCGCCCAGCCCGGTCCCATCGAAACCGTGGACGGCAAGATCATCGGCGAGCATCAGGGGCTGATGTACCACACCCTGGGCCAGCGCAAGGGGCTTGGCATCGGCGGTCGCAAAGATGCCACCGAAGAGGCCTGGTACGTGGTGGACAAAGAGGTGGAGCGCAACACGCTCGTGGTGGCGCAAGGGGAACACCCCCGCCTCTACTCCGACGGCCTGGTCGCGAGCCAGCTGCACTGGGTTGATCGCACCCCCATTCGCGCGCCGCGCCGCTGCACCGTCAAGACCCGTTACCGTCAGGAAGACATCCCCTGCCTGATCCAGCCCATCGACGATGAGACCATCCGGGTCATCTTCGACGAGAAACAGGCTGCAGTGACCCCGGGCCAGTCCGCTGTCTTCTACGACGGGGAAGTGTGTCTGGGCGGCGGCATCATCGAACAACGTTTCAGCCATCCGGTCTAAGGGCTGGGCGCTCATGAGCGTCCGCGCTGTACTCCCTTCTCCCCTCGCGGGAGAAGGGTTGGGGATGAGGGGGTAACCACCCTCACCCTGACCCTCTCCCTGAGGGAGAGAGGACAAAGAAAAACAGTACCAGGCAGCGATACATGATTGGCAACGTCCAGGCCGGATCATGGCATCGGCCGGTGAATGAACAGAACAGGGCTGTGAAGACATGGCCGACACATTCCAGGCCGGATAATGGCATCGGCCGGTGAAAGAACAGAACAGGGCTGTGAAGACATGGCCGACACATTCCAGGCCGGATAATGGCATCGGCCGGTGAAAGAACAGAACAGGGCTGTGAAGATATGAGCGACAAATTCCAAGACAGAACCATGGCCTTCGCAGGCATCTGCCAGGCCGCCTATCTGGTGCAGAAAGTGGCCCGTGACGGCTCCTGCGACGAAGCCTCCCTGCGCGAGAGCCTGCAAAGCATTCTGGTCACCAACCCCACGCAGCCGCTGGAAGTGTTCGGCAGCCACCTGGCCATTCGCGACGGCTATCGCGCCCTGGTGGAACAGCTGGGGGCCGACGGCAGCCAGAAGAATGCCGAGCTGACCCGCTACGTGGTGAGCCTGATCGCGCTGGAGCGCAAGCTCGCCAAGCGCAAGGACATCCTCAACATGCTGGGGGAGCGGATCAGCCAGATCGGCCGCCAGCAACAGCATTTCGATCTGCTCGACGAGCAGATCCTGGCCAACATGGCGAGCATCTACAGCGACCTTATCAGCCCCATCGGGCCGCGCATCCAGGTGGCGGGCACCCCGCTCTTCCTGCAGCAGCCCCTGGTGCAGCACAAGGTGCGCGCCCTGCTGCTCGCAGGCATCCGCGCCGTGGTGCTGTGGCGCCAGCTCGGCGGCAGCCGTACCCAGATCATCTTCGCCCGCAAGAAGATGGTGGAACTGGCCAAACGATTTTAACCCCCACACCAATCATCAGGAGTTCACCCCATGGAGCTGTCCGCGCTGACTGCCGTTTCCCCGATTGACGGTCGTTATGGCGACAAGGCCGATGCCCTGCGCCCTATCTTCTCCGAATTCGGTCTGCTGCGTTTTCGCGTCGAAGTCGAGGTGCGCTGGTTGCAAAAACTGGCCAGCCACGCCGGGATCCCGGAAGTCCCTGCCCTGAGCGAGGCAGCCAATGCCGTGCTTGACGGCATCGTCAGCAACTTCAACGAGCAGGATGCCGCCCGCATCAAACAGATCGAGCGCACCACCAACCATGATGTGAAAGCGGTGGAGTACTTCCTGAAAGAGAAGGTGGAAGTGAACCCGGAGCTGGCCGCCGTCAGCGAATTCATTCACTTCGCCTGCACCTCGGAAGACATCAACAACAACTCCCACGGCCTGATGCTGAAGACCGCCCGGGAAGAGGTGATCAAGCCTTATTGCGAAAAGCTCATCAGCGAGATCAAGCGCCTGGCCGTCGAGTACCGCGACATGCCACTGCTCTCCCGTACCCACGGTCAGCCGGCGACCCCGAGCACCATGGGCAAGGAGATGGCCAACGTCGCCTACCGTCTGGAGCGCCAGCTCAAGCAGATCATGGCGGTGGAGCTGCTGGGCAAGATCAACGGTGCCGTGGGCAACTACAACGCCCACATCAGCGCCTACCCGGATGTGGACTGGCACCAGTTCTCCGAGGAGTTCGTCACTTCTCTCGGCCTGACCTGGAACCCCTACACCACCCAGATCGAGCCCCACGACTACATCGCCGAGCTGTTCGACGCCCTGGCCCGCTTCAACACCATCCTGATCGACTTTGACCGTGACGTCTGGGGTTACATCTCCCTGGGCCACTTCAAGCAGCGCACCATCGCCGGCGAAATCGGCTCCTCCACCATGCCCCACAAGGTCAACCCCATCGACTTCGAGAACTCCGAAGGCAATCTGGGTCTGGCAAACGCCGTGTTCCAGCACCTGGCGAGCAAACTGCCCATCTCCCGCTGGCAGCGTGATCTCACCGACTCGACTGTGCTGCGCAACCTGGGTGTGGCGGTGGGTTACTCCCTGATTGCCTATCAGGCGACCCTCAAGGGCATCTCCAAGCTGGAAGCCAACGCGGACGCCATGGCCGCCGATCTGGATGCCAACTGGGAAGTGCTGGCGGAGCCCATCCAGACCGTGATGCGCCGCTACGGCATCGAGAAGCCCTACGAGAAGCTCAAAGAGCTGACCCGTGGTCGCCGCGTCGACGCCGAAGGGATGCGCACCTTCATCGACACCCTGGAGTTGCCGGAAGCGGTCAAGGTCGAGCTGAAGAAGCTGACCCCGGCCAACTACATCGGCGACGCCCAGCGTCTGGTTGATCTGCTGAAATAAGTGATGTAACCGAACCGGCGGGGGCTCTGTCATGACGGCAGGGCCCCCGTTGATTTTGGCCCATTTGATATGATCACCCTCTATCGGGCCATTTCAGAGCCCTTGCCCAAGCCCGCCTTGGGCAAGCCCTCTCACAAGATACGAGAAGCACCATGTACCAACTCAATCTGGATATCGCTCACTTCCTCGAGCACTACTGGCAGAAGCGCCCGCTCCTCATCAAGGGCGGTTTCACCGACTTTCAGGATCCCATCAGCCCGGACGAGCTGGCGGGTCTGGCCATGGAAGAGGTGATCGAATCGCGCCTGGTCACCCGCTTCAACAACAAGTGGGAGGCGGCCCACGGCCCCTTCGAATCCTACGATCACCTGGGGGAAGAGAACTGGACCGTGCTGGTGCAGGCGTGCAACCACTGGGTACCCGAGGTGCACGAGCTGGCGGTGCCCTTCCAGTTCATCCCGGGCTGGCGCTTTGACGATGTGATGGTGAGCTTCTCCACCCCTCACGGCGGTGTCGGCCCCCACATCGACAACTACGACGTCTTCATCACCCAGGGTCAGGGCAAGCGTCACTGGCGGGTCGGCGATGCCAAGCCCTTGAACGAGTTTGCCGCCCACGCGGCCCTGCTGCACTGCGAGCCGTTCGAGGCGATCATCGACATCATCATGGAGCCGGGCGACATCCTCTACATCCCGCCCGGATTCCCCCACGAGGGCTACGCCATCGAGCCCTCCCTGAACTTCTCGGTGGGTTTCCGCGCACCGGACGCCAAGGCCCTTGTCTCCTCCTTTGCCGATCACCTGATCGACAACGAGATCCGCACCGACCGTTACGGTGACCCGGACCTCCAGCCCCGCGCCCGCCACGGGGAGATCCAGCCCCATGAGCTGCACCGCCTGCGGGAGCTGATGCAACAGGCCCTCGACGACGAGACCCTGTTCAAGGAGTGGTTCGGCACCATGATCTCCGAGGCCAAGCACGATCTGGACGTCAATCCGGTGGAGCCGGACTACAGCGCCGACGAGGTGGCCGACCTGCTGAGTCAGGGGGAGCCCGCCATCAAGGTGCCGGGGTTGCGCAGCGTCTGGTTCAGCGGCGAGAGCCGCACCTGCTACATCGACGGCGAAGCCTGGACCCTGCCAAGCGAGGATCCGGCCGCCATCGCACTCCTGTGCGACAAGGACATCATCACCCAGGACGCGCTGGTGGAACTGGCCGATCAGGCGGGCTTCCTGCAACTGCTGACCCGGCTGGTCAACCGCGGCTACTGGTTCTTCGGCTGATCCAGAGGGCTGCCGCCCCTCCCGGCGTGCCGGGAGGGGCGGCGTTTTTTTCCGCTGTAGGCCAACCGGCTCCAGCCTTGCGTTGCTTCGCCCTGACGCCGCGGGAGGGAGTGACTACACTGGATGACGGCCAACGGCATCGGGCCGGATCGCCCCCGCAATGGGGCCCTGTTGTTTGTCATTTAACAACATGGGATCAGGCAGGATGCGGGGCCAGAAATGGGAACCAAATGGCCTCAGTTGCGGAAAATCAATTATTTTAGCCCCTAAAATGAGCTGTGAGCGAAAACGTTATCTTTCAAATTGAGGCCGTTTTCGCTCAAAACGTTGTTTCTGGATCATAAAAAGTATCCAAAAACTGGTGTATATTGCACGGCGGAAATTCCTTAACCATGAAGACTGACATGAAAAAGACCAAAATCGTCTGCACCATCGGTCCCAAGACCGAATCCAAAGAAATGCTGGGCAAGATGCTGGATGCCGGCATGAACGTCATGCGCCTGAACTTCTCCCACGGCGACTACGCCGAACACGGTGGTCGCATCAGCAACCTGCGCGCTGTCATGGCCGAAACCGGCAAGCACGCAGCCATCCTGCTGGACACCAAGGGTCCGGAAATCCGCACCATCAAGCTCGAAGGCGGCAACGACGTCTCCCTGGTCGCCGGCCAGACCTTCACCTTCACCACCGACCAGACCGTGGTGGGCAACAAAGACAAAGTCGCCGTCACCTATGCCGGCTTTGCCAGCGACCTGCGCGTCGGCAACCGCATCCTGGTTGACGACGGCCTGATTGGCCTGGACGTCATCGAAATCACCGAGCGCGAAGTGATCTGTAAAGTGCTCAACAACGGTGACCTGGGCGAGAACAAGGGCATCAACCTGCCGGGCGTCTCCATCAAGCTGCCGGCCCTGGCCGAGAAAGACAAGCGCGACCTCATCTTCGGTTGCGAGCAAGGCGTTGATTTCGTTGCCGCTTCCTTCATTCGCAAGAAAGAAGACGTGCTGGAAATCCGTGAGCACCTGAAAGCCCACGGCGGCGAGAACATCCAGATCATCTCCAAGATCGAAAACCAGGAAGGCCTGGACAACTTCGACGAGATCCTGGCTGTCTCCGACGGCATCATGGTTGCCCGTGGCGACATGGGTGTCGAGATCCCGGTAGAAGAAGTGATCTTCGCCCAGAAGATGATCATCGAGAAGTGCAACAAAGCCCGCAAAGTGGTCATCACCGCCACCCAGATGCTGGACTCCATGATCAAGAACCCGCGTCCGACCCGCGCCGAAGCCGGCGACGTGGCCAACGCCATCCTGGACGGTACCGACGCAGTCATGCTGTCCGGTGAGTCCGCCAAGGGCAAGTACCCGCTGGAAGCCGTGACCATCATGGCCACCATCTGCGAGCGTACCGATGCCGTGATGCCGTCCAACCTGTCTGCTGCCAACGACAGCAACAAGCTGCGCATCACCGAAGCGGTCTGCAAAGGCGCGGTAGAGACCTCCGAGAAGCTGGACGCCCCGCTGATCGTGGTTGCCACCGAAGGCGGCAAGTCTGCCAAGGCCATCCGCAAGTACTTCCCGAAAGCCTGGATCCTGGCCATCACCACCAACAAGAAGACCGCTGCCCAGCTGGTGCTGACCAAGGGTGTGGTTGCTCACGTGGTTGACTCCATCGCCTCCACCGACGACTTCTATCGCATCGGCAAAGAAGCCGCGCTGGAAATCGGCATGGGCGTGAAGGGTGACGTGGTTGTCATGGTCTCCGGTGCCCTGGTACCGAGCGGTACCACCAACACCGCTTCCGTTCACGTACTGTAATCAGTCCTGAACCGATGAAAGCGGCGCCTGCGGGCGCCGTTTTTTTTTATCTCTCCCCCTGCTGCCCCTCTTGCGCCGGTGCTAGAATCCACGCGGATTTTACCCTGGTGGAAAATCCCCCGAACATCGCATAATCACCCGGACGCTTTATGCTCTCAACACGCTTCAAAAGAGCCTCGGCCACCCTGCTGCCGCTGCTCTGTTTACTCATCACCTTCTGGACCCCGAGCACCCTGGCGCAGGATCTGCCCCAGCGCGCCACCGTGCAGCGGGCGCTCGACGCCCTCGGCAAATCGGACACCCCCACGGCCAGCCAGCAGGCGGACCAGAAGTTCCTGACTGATACCCTCTCCCTCCTCGACAGCATCGACAAGGAGAAGAGCAAGGCCAAAACCCAGAGCGAACGCCTGCGCACCCTGCCGACAGAGCTCAAGGAGATCGGCGCCAAGCTCGACGCCCTGACCCAGGGCAAGAGCCCGGAGCAGCTCAAGAGCGAATACGCCACCATGAGCCTGGCGGAGCTCGATGCCCGCCAACCCGAGATCATGGCCAACATGCAGGCGGCCCAGGAGGCCCTTGGCACCATCGGCAGCCAGATCACCAACCTGCAGACCCTGCCGGAGCGGGCCCAGGCCAGCATGAGCCGCGCCTATCAGCGCAGCCAGGAGATCCGCACCCGCCTCAACGCCGGGGACGGGGTGAGCAGCGCCGAGAAAATGAAGCTTAATGCCGAACTGGCCCTGCTGGATCTGCAACTGGCCAACCTGCAAAAGGAGCTGGACAACCGCACCAGCATGCAGGATCTGGTGGTCAAGCAACGGGACTACCAGAGTGCCCGTCTCGCCAGTGAAGAGCAGAAACTGCAGGCATTGCAGGAGCAGAGCAGCGCCAAGCGCCTGGGGGATACCGAGAAGACCGCCGAAGAGACCGGCGAACTGGTGGCCGCCGAAGACAACCCCCTGGTGCAAAAAGAGCAGGAGCTCAACTACCAGCTCAGCCAGCAACTCATCAGCTCCACCAACAGCCTCAACACCCTGGCCCAGAAGAACCTGCAGGCGAAGAGCATGCTGGAGCGCGGCACCCAGACCGAGCGCAACCTCAACGAACAGGTGCAGATGCTCAAGGGCAACCTGCTGCTCTCGCGCATCCTCTATCAGCTCTACCAGCAACTGGAAGCGGCCCCCTCCACCCTGGTGAAGAACCTGGAGGAGCAGATCGCCGACCTGCACCTGGCCCAGTTCGAACTGAGCCAGCAGCGTGACCAGCTGTTCCAGAAGAACCAGTATCTGGACAACCTCATCGCCAGCAGCGGCGAGACGGTGAGCGACGAAGACAGGGCCAGCCTTGCCAAGCTCATCGACACCCGCATCGGCCTGCTGGATCAGCTCAACCGCCAGATGGATGCCCAGCTCACCAACGCCATCAGCCTGCAACTGACCCAGCAGCAGCTGACCCGGGTCTATGCCTCCATCGAGTTCACCCTGCAACAGCACATCTTCTGGGTGAGCAGCAACAAGCCCATCGACGCCAAGTGGTTCATCACCTGGCCGGCCCAGGCCTTCAAGCAGGCCTCCGACTGGGTGCTGAAACCGGACTGGAGCGGTTGGAGCGACATGCTGCTGGCAGTCTCTCTGCTGGCTCTGCCCCTGCTGCTGGTGGGGGGCCTGCTGCTGTGGAAGCGCGGCACCCTGCTCGAGCGCCAGAAGAAGATCGTCAAGGATCTGGGACGTTTTCGTCAGGACAGCCAGTGGCACACCCCCCGTGCCCTGCTGTTCACCGTGCTGCAACGCCTGCCGGGTACCCTCTTCATCCTGGCCGCCGGCCTGCTGCTCGCCTATTGCGGTCTGCTGAGTCCGAAACTCATCTTCCAGATCACCCTGAACCTGGCCCTCGGCTACCTGGTGTTCAGCGTCTACCTGTCGGTGATGCGACCGGGGGGCATCGGCGAGACCCACTTCCGCATGCCGCGGGACGAGCTGCAGGCCAAGCGCAACAGCATGCGCTACCTCTGGCTGCCCCTGCTGCCCCTCATCATGCTGTCGACCAAGGCGGTGGTGGAACCCTCCTCCCTTGGCAACGACGTCATCGGCCAGGGCATGACCATGCTGCTGCTGGGGCTGACCGCCTACCTGGTGCTGCCCATCTCCCGCGCCCGCATCAAGGGCGAGGCGAGCATGTTGCAGACCCTGACCGCCGTCGCCCTGGCACTGGCGCCGGTGGCCCTGATGGTGCTGGCAGCCCTTGGCTACTACTACACGGCCCTGAAACTCACCGGCAGGCTCATCGAGTCCTTCTACCTCATCATCATCTGGGGTCTGGTCTATCGCACCGCCCTGCGTGGTCTTGAGCTGGCGGCCCGTCGTCTGGCCTATCGCCGCGCGGTCGCCAAGCGGGAACACAAGACCCAGGAGGATGCGGAAGGGGGCGAAGCCATCGAAGAGCAGCCCATGGATCTGGAAGAGGTCAGCCAGCAGTCCCTGCGTCTGACCCGCATCATGCTGCTGCTGGTGTTCGGCGTCGCCTTCTACTGGCTCTGGTCTGATCTGGTGGCGGTCTTCACCTACCTCGACAGCGTGGTGCTGTGGCACAAGAGCGAGGGGACCGGGGCCAACGCCGTGCTCTATCCCATCAGCCTGAGCGACGTGCTGACCGGCCTCTTCGTGTTTGGTGCGGCTCTGTCGCTGGCCCGCAACCTGCCGGGCCTGCTGGAGGTGCTGGTGCTCTCCAAGCTGCGCCTTGCCCAGGGCACGGCCTATGCCTTCACCACCATGCTCAACTACGCCCTGATCGGGGTGGGCAGCCTGACGGCGCTGGCCATGCTCGGGGTCCAGTGGGAGAAGCTGCAGTGGCTGGCCGCCGGTCTCTCGGTCGGTATCGGTTTCGGCATGCAGCAGATCGTCTCCAACTTCATCTCCGGCATCATCATCCTGTTCGAGCGCCCGGTGCGGATCGGCGACACCGTCACCATCGGCACCATCTCGGGCACGGTCAACAAGATCAGGATCCGCTCCACCACCCTCACCGACTTCGACCGCAAGGAGGTGATCATCCCGAACCAGCAGCTGATGATAGAGCGGCTCATCAACTGGTCCCTGTCCGACACCGTCACCCGGGTCATCGCCCGGGTCGGGGTGGCCTATGGCTCGGATCTGGATCTGACCCGCAAGCTGTTGATGCAGGCCGCCATGGAGAACAGCCGGGTGCTGAAAGACCCGGCCCCCATCGTCTACTTCCTCACCTTCGGACCCAGCACCCTGGATCACGAGCTGCGCTTCTTCGTGAGCGAGCTGGGGGATCGCAACCCGGCCATCGACGAGCTGAACCGCCGCATCGACGTGCTGTTCCGCGAGCATGGCATCGAGATCGCGTTCAACCAGATGGACGTCTACATCAAGAACATGCAGGGAGACGAACAGAAGGTGGAATCCCGCCCGGCGCTGCCGCCGGCGGGGAACCAGCCCGTCTGATCCCGCCCGCTTCACAGGCCCCGTCACGGGGCCTGTTTTTTTCTGCCCGCCCCCCGCCTTGGAAAGCGCAGATCGCCCCCAATATAGGGAAGACAACGGACTGTCTGCACGAGGAACCCAATGGACTCTCTCTACGCCGTGGTGCTCTTTGCCATCTCGGCATCGGTCACCCCCGGCCCCAACAACATCATGGTGATGAGCGCCGGCGCCAGCGTCGGGATACGCAAGAGCCTGCCCCTGCTCATGGGGATCTGCGTCGGCTTCACCCTGATGCTGTTGCTGGTGGGGCTGGGCTTTGGCCAGCTCTTTACCCGCTTCCCCGAACTCCACATGTTCATCAAGTGCGCGGGCACCCTCTATCTGCTCTATCTTGCCTGGCTCATCGCCCGCCCGACGGACGGGATGGCTGACAGCAACGGGACCCGCCCGTTCGGCTTTTTCAAGGGTGCCCTGTTCCAGTGGGTCAATGCCAAGGCCTGGGTGGTCGCCACCGGCGCCATCGCCGCCTTCACCAGCGCGGGGAGCGACCCCTTTGAGCAGCACCTCGTCATCGCCCTGACCTTCTTCATCGTCTCTTTCCCCTGTGTCGGACTCTGGCTCCTGTGCGGTTCCCTGCTCAAGCGCTGGCTGGCAAACGATCTTGCCCATCGCCGCTTCAACCAGGTGATGGCAGCCCTGCTGGTACTGTCAGTGGTGCCCGTCATTCGCGAGATCCTGATCCCCGCCTGAGACGCCGGGACTCCCCTTTCCCTTGACCCGACGGACGGCCGTCGCAAAGGAGATGCAATGCAACAAGTGGTCTATGTGGCCAACCCGGTGAGCGGGTTGATCCATGTGTTTCGCCTCGAGGCAGGCACCCTCGCCCCGCTGCAGGAAGTGCAGACCGGCGGCGAGGTGCAGCCCCTGGTCATCAGCCCGGACCGGCGCTGGCTCCATGCGGGGGTGCGCCCCGATTTTCGGGTGCTGAGCTTCCCCATCTCCGCCGATGGGCGGCTCGGGGCCCCGACCTCGGCGCCGCTGCTCGGCAGCGCCTCCCATACCTGCACCGATGGGAGCGGCCGCCTCT
Organism: Aeromonas sp. R6-1; assembly: GCF_040908165.1. NCBI lineage: Bacteria > Pseudomonadati > Pseudomonadota > Gammaproteobacteria > Aeromonadales > Aeromonadaceae > Aeromonas > Aeromonas sp. R6-1. The sequence continues at coordinate 282,914 of NZ_JBFODF010000053.1, read as the reverse complement.
TCTTTGCCGCCTCCTACGCCTTCAACCACGTCACCGTCTCCCGCCAGGATCAGGCGGGCCGGATGCAGCCCCCTTACCAGCGTCTCGACCACCTGATGGCGGCCCACTCGGCCACCTGGCTTGCGGGGCAAAACGGGGAGCAGGAGCTGCTGGTGGCCTGCCTGAAGGAGGACAGGGTGCGCCGCTTTGCCCTGGTGGACGAGAAGCTGGTTCCCCATCCCTTGGGGGACATTCACACCGCCCCCGGCGCCGGGCCCCGCCATCTGGCCCTGCACCCGGACAACGGCGATCTCTATTGCCTCAACGAACTCGATGCCACCCTCAATCGCTACCACAGGGAGGCGGACGGACAGATAGTGGCGCGCGAGAGCCTGGACATGCTGCCCCCAGGCTATGAGGGGGAGCGCTGGGGCGCCGACCTGCACCTGACCCCGGATGGACGTTTTCTCTACACCAGCGAACGGGCCAGCAGCCTGCTCACCCTGTTCGGCGTCTCCCCCCAAGATGGCGCCCTAACCCCCCTCGGCCACTTCCCGACCGAGGCCTGTCCCCGGGGCTTTGCCATCGACCACAGCGGCCACTGGCTCATCGCGACCGGGCAGCAATCCCACGAGGTGGCGCTGCATGCCATCGACCCCGAAAGCGGTCTGCTCACCCCGGGCCCACGGAGCGAGGTGGGCAAGGGGGCCATGTGGGTGAGGGTGCTCGCCCTCCCCTGAGATGGCGAAAAACGGGCATAAAAAAAGCCATGGCACTGCCATGGCCTGCGTGAACCGGCCCCCTCAGGAGCCGGTCACCTCCTTCAGGAAACCGGTGAAACGCTGCCAGGACTTGGCATCGGCATCGGCGCGGTAGTTGTCCGAGCCAAAGACGCTGAACGCGTGGGGAGCGCCGCTGTAGCTGGTCGCCTCGTGCTTCATCCCGGCGCTCTCCAGCTCGGCCACCAGCGCCGCAAACTGACCCAGAGAGACCGCCTCGTCGGCGCTGCCGTGCTGGACAAGCAACTCTCCCTTCACCTCTTTGTAGTCCTGCCCGGCCGGGGTCTCCAGCCCGCCGTGTACGCTCACTACCCCCTTGAGATCCGCCCCGCTGCGGGCCAGCTCCAGCACGGCGGCGCCGCCGAAGCAGTAACCGAGGGCCACCGCATTGTCGAGCCGCCCCCCCTGCCTGCCCGCCTCCGCCAATCCTCCTTGCAGCAGGGAGCGCATCCTGGTCCGGTCCTGATAAAGGGCCCCGGTGAGGCGCTTCTTGTCTTCCACCGTGCTCGGCCTGACCCCGGCACCGAACAAATCGACGGCAAAGACACTGTAGCCCAGGGCCACCAGCATCTCGGCCCGCTTGATCTCGTAACCGTTGAGCCCGTCCCAGTCGTGCACCAGCACCACCAGGGGGGCATCCTTGTCGGCAGCCGCCAGGTAATAGCCCTCGAACGGCTTGCCTTCGACCTCGTAGCGCACCGCACCGGCCTCGGCCGCGCCGCTTCCCATCAGCCCCAGCAGAGCCAGGATCCATGCCCTCTTCATCCTTTCGTCCTCTCCCGTCAATGGTGCCCCTGAGTGTAGCCGCTTGACATAGGGAGCCCGGGTTCAGTGGTACGCAGGCAAAAAAAGAGAGGCCACCCGAAGGTGGCCTCTTTTTCATCATCTCAACGTACAGCAAGCCAGGCGCTTAATCCTTGGCGCTCTCCATGGCACCCTCTTCGGAGTGCTGGGGCAGGATGAGGTTCAGCAGGATGGCGGCCACCGAGGCCAGCCCCACGCCCGCCAGGGCGAAGTCGCCGATCTTCATCTCCAGGGCGCCGACACCCACGGTCAGGGTCACCGCCACGATGGCGATGTTGCGGGACAGCCCCAGATCCACCTTGGACTCCACCAGGGTCTTGAGACCGATGGCGGCGATGGATCCGAACAGCAGCAGCATGATGCCGCCCATCACCGGCATGGGGATGGAGGTGAGCAGGGCGTTGAACTTGCCGAAGAAGGCCAGAATGATGGCAAACACCGCGGCCCAGGTCATGGTGACCGGGTTGAAGTTGCGGGTGATCATCACGGCGCCGGTCACTTCCGCATAGGTGGTGACGGGGGGGCCACCGATGAAACCGGCGAAGCAGACGCCGATGCCGTCACCGGCCAGGGTACGGTGCAGGCCCGGATCCTTGGTGTAGTCCTTGCCGGTCACCCCGCCGATGGCCAGCACGCCGCCGATGTGCTCGATGCAGGGGGCGATGGCCACCGGCAGCATGAAGAGGGCCGCGGCCCAGTTGATCTCCGGGGTCTCGAAGTGGGGCAGCGCCAGCCAGGGGGCGTTGACCATGCCGTCGAAACTCACCTGGCCCATCAGCACGGCAGAGACATAACCGGCGATGACACCGCACAGGATGGGGATGAGCTTGATCCAGCCCTTGCAGAACACGGCGGCAATCAGGGTGACCGCCAGCGAGATCCCCGCCAGGGTCAGCGCCGTGGTGGCAGGCACCACCTGCTCACCGCCGGCACGGCCCATGGCCATGTTGCAGGCTACCTGGGCCACCGACAGGCCGATCACCATGATGACGGGACCGATGACCACGGGGGGCAGCAGCTTGTGCACGAAGCCCATGCCACGAGCGCGGATGATGGCCGCCAGGATGAAATACATGAAGCCCGCGGCAAACAGACCGAACATGGTGGAGGGCAGGCCCCAGGTCTGGGTGGCATAGATGATGGGGGCGATGAAGGCGAAGCTGGAGCCGAGGAAGATCGGCACCTGACGACGGGTGCAGAGCTGGAACAGCAGGGTGCCTACACCGGCGCCAAGCAGGGCCATGGAGGGGTTCAGACCGGTGAGCAGGGGCACCAGCACCATGGCACCGAAGGCGACAAACAGAATTTGCAGCCCGGCGACGCTTTGCTTGACCAAGGAAAACATGGGTATCCTTAATTTTTTGATAACTGACAGGGATATTTGACACTTTTCAGTCATCACAAGACGTTTTCAAGGCAGCCAACGGACCAAACGGCGTCATTTGTTGCCTTTTACTGCTTGGGGAGGGCATGAAACTGGCTTTTTAGGCGGGATTCGCTGCTACAAGCATCGAGGAAGCGATTTTACGCACTTTTATGGCCAACGCCAATCGTTTTTCCGGCGAGTTGACATGACAAGGCTTTCAACTGGTCGACGCAGATATCGCCCCAACCCCCTCTCTATACTCGAAGGCGTGACCCCACACCGACAAGGAGTTCCCCATGTCACTGCCCTCATTCAAACCCAGCCAGCGCCGGCTGCTGCTGGGTTCGGCCATCGCCCTGGCCCTGTTCGCCACCCCGCTGAGCTATGACTTCGACCACCACCAGTGGCAGGCAAACCAGGCCCATGCCAAGTCCTGCTTCATTGCCGGTACCCGCATCCTGATGGCCGATGGCTGCGAACGCCCCATCGAGACCCTGCGGGTCGGCGATCGGGTGCGGGACAGGCACGGGCAGAGCAACCGCATCCAGGCCATCGAGCGGGTGGCGCTGGGGGCGCGCAGGCTCTACGGGCTCAATCATCTGCCCCCCTTCTTTACCGCCGAGCACCCCTTCCTCACCACCCGGGGCTGGGCAGCCATCGCACCGGCCATGACCCGCACCGAAAACCCGGCCCTCGCCGTGCTGCCGCTCTTTACCGGCATGCACCTGCTGGGTTGGTCAGAGGGGGGCAGCGCGGGCAACCTGGCGCTGGCGCCGCACCCTGTCGAACTGCCGGTGGCCTCCCTCTTCTGGGTTGATGCCCCGCCCGCCACGGCGCTGTTCAACCTGATCCTCGATGGCAGCCACAGCTATGTGGCCAATGGGCTGATCGTGCACAACAAAGGGGGGGATGGCGGCGGCAACAGTGGTAGCGGAGGCGGCAACAGCGGCGGTGGGGGCAATAGTAGCCACAGTGGAAACAATAGCGGAAATGGAGGCGATAGTAGCCATAACGGAAACAATGGCGGGGACGACAGCGGCCACGGCGGCGATGACCGTGGTCAGGGCGAACATGCCGGTGGCGACCAGCACGCTGGCGGCGATCGCCACGGCGGTGGCGACAAGCATGCAGGCGGGGAGCGTCATGCCGGTGGCCGGGTGGACGACAACGGTGTGGACGCCGTCGACGCCAATGGCAACAAGCTTCGAGGCGATGGCAGCGTGGACGACAACGGTGTGGACGCCGTCGATGCCAATGGCAACAAGCTTCGGGGCGATGGCAGCGTCGATGACCGCCTGGTGCCCCCGCCCGCTCAATAGGTGTCAGCGTCCTGCCCCGCACACACAACAGGGCAGAAAACAGAGAGGGTGGCCTGGGCCACCCTCTCTTTTTCTATGGCATCGTCATGCCCGCGACACGTGCGGGCAGGTCGCACCTCAGACCCGGCGGTACGGCAGGTAGACCGGCTCCCACATATGGCTCAGGATGTGCTCTTGCAGATCCTGACCGATGAGCGGGTGGGAGGGGTCGCGGCGCACGATATCCTTGAGCACCGCGGTCGCCACGTGCACCGAGATGTTGCGCAGCTCGCTGATCCTCGGGTAGACGGTGCCCCGGGCGAGATCCGCCTCGCTCACGCACTCCGCGAGCGCAAAGGCGGCGGTGGTGAAGATGTCCGGGCTTAACTCGCGGATCTGGCTGACGATGGCCGCCAGCCCCACCCCGGGGAAGATGAAGACGTTGTTGCCCTGACCGATGCGATAATCCTGCCCCTCATGGTGCACGTCCTTGAACGGGCTGCCGGTGGCGACGATGGCGCGCCCCTGGCTCCAGCGGAAGATGTCTTCCGGCAGGGCCTCGCAGTTGGCGGTGGGGTTGGAGAGGGGGAACACCATGGGGCGCTCGCAGTGGGTCAGCATCAGCTGGATGTGCTCCTCCTGGAAGGCGCCACCGGCGCCGCTGGTGCCGAGCAGCACTGTGATGGGCACGTGGCGCAGCACCTCGGTCAGCCCCGCCTTGCCCAGCAGATCCCACTGGGCCAGCAAGAGGCCCGGCTTGGCGTAGCGGCGCTTGTACTCATCCAGCCCCTCGCGGTTGTCACACACCAGCCCCTGGGTATCCAGGATGTAGATGCGATCCCGCGCCGCCTGCGGGTCAAGCCCCTCGCGGATCATCCCCGCGCAGATCTGATCCGCCACCCCGACCCCGCCAGCCCCGGCCCCGTAGACCAGGTAGTGCTGCTGGCCCAGGGTTTCCCCCTTGGATTTGACGGCCCCTATGATGCCCGCCAGCACCACGGCCCCGGTGCCCTGGATGTCGTCATTGAACGACGGCAGCGCCTGCTGGTAGCGGGCCAGGTTGTTGAAGGCGTTGGACTTGCTGAAGTCCTCCCACTGCAACACGGCGTTGGGGAAGTGGCGCTTGACCCCGGCCACGAACTTGTCGATGAAGTCGTCGTACTCCTTGCCGCGAATGCGCCTGTGGGGCTGACCCAGGTACATGGGGTCATCCAGCAGCGCCTGGTTGTCGGTGCCCACATCCAGCGCGATGGGCAGGCAGCACGCGGGGTGGATGCCCGCCCCCAGGGTATAGAGGGCGAGCTTGCCGATGGGAATGCCCATGCCCCCCACCCCCTGATCGCCGATGCCGAGGATCCCCTGGCTGTCGGTCACGACGATGATGCGCACCGCCTTGGCATCCATGTGGCGGGCGAGGGAGCCCATGTCATCGACGTTCTTCGGGGTGATGTAGAGGCCGCGCGGCTTCTGGAAGCGGTGGCTGAACTCCTGGCACGCCTTGCCCACGGTCGGGGTGTAGATGTAGGGAGTCATCTCCTCCACGTGGCGGGACAGGAGGGCGTAGAACAGGGTTTCGTTGCGATCCTGCAAGGCTCGCAGGTTCTGGTACTTCTCGATGTCGCTGCAGGCGCTCAGGAAGGCCTCATAGACCCGCTCCAGCTGGGCTTCGAAAGTCTGCACCTGAGGCGGCAGCAGGCCATCGAGCTCAAAATCGGCCCGCTCCTGTTCGGTGAAGGCGGTGCCCTTGTTGAGGTTGCGATCGTTGAGCAGATTGGTGCCCGTCAGTGCAACGGGGCGAAAATCGTGACCCTGTGCATCTTTCCACAGCAGATATTGTCCGGTAGCCATAGTCATTCTCTTTGATTTACATGAAGTTGCCATCAGGCAGGAGAGCAAGACTCAGAATGCTGGGGATCATATGACGTTTGCCGATCCGGTTTTGTGAGCTTGGACAAACCCTGCGGCCAAAGGCGCCTTTGCCGGGGCAGCCGAAGGTTGCTCACGCGCCCGCCTTGGCGCAAGATCCCGACACGCCCCTGTGGGCATCCCTTTGCGAGTAACGGAGCACCATGACCCCTTCCTCTTCCCCCGCTTTTCTCGTCAGCGGCGTCATCCTCGCGGGCGGTCGCGCCACCCGCATGGGGGGCGATGACAAGGGCTGGGTGCCCCTCGCGGGCACTCCCCTGATCCAGCACGTGCTGACCCGCCTGCGTCCCCAGGTGGACGAGGTGCTGATCAACGCCAACCGCAGCCAGGCTCGCTACCGGCAACTTGCTCCCGTCATCGGAGACGCGCAAACCGACTTCCAGGGGCCGCTGGCCGGCATGCTGGCGGGGCTGACGGCGGCCCGTCACGACTGGGTGCTGTTCGTCCCCTGTGACGGCCCCGCCCTGCCCCTTGATCTGATGACCCGCTTTCGCGCCGCCATCACCCCGGACACCGATCTGGTGGTGGCCCACGACGGGGAGCACCTCCAGCCCGTGGTCGCCCTGCTGCGCCGCGCCCTGTGCCCCTCCCTGCAACAGGCGCTGGCGGACGGGGAGCGCAAGACCGGGGCCTGGTTTGCCCGCCACCGGATGGCGGTGGTGCCCTTTGCCGATCTGCCCGACGCCTTCGTCAACCTCAACAGCCCGGCCGAACTCGCCGCCTGGGAGGCGAGGCTGCGGGAAGGGGGCGCGCCATGAGCCCCCTGCCCCTGCTCGGCTTCGTCGCCTGGAGCGGCACCGGCAAGACCACCCTGCTGGAGCGCCTCATCCCGCGCCTGGTGGCGCGCGGTCTGCGCCTCGGGGTGCTCAAGCACACCCACCACGCCTTTGACATGGACCAGCCCGGCAAGGACAGCCACCGCCTGCGCCAGGCGGGCGCCACCCAGGTGATGGCGGCCTCCGACCGGCGCCACGCCCTGATCCGGGAGACCCCGGAGGGGGAGCCCCCCTTCGAGGCGCTGCTGGCCCGCTTCGATGCGAGCGCCCTGGATCTGCTGTTGGTCGAGGGGTTCAAGCACAGGCGCTTTCCCAAGGTGGAGCTGTATCGCGCCGCCATCGGCCGGCCCCTGCTCTTCCCCGATGATCCTGACATCGTCGCCCTCGTGAGCGACGCTCCCCAGGCCACGACCCTGCCCCGGTTCCCCTTCGAGGATCTGGAGGCCATCGCCGACTTCATCTGCGCCCGGTTGCCCCCGCACGCCCCCCGTCAGGCCCCGCCGCCCCTTCGCCTCTGCGCCCGGCTGCTGGCGGCCCTGCCCCCATCGGCAGAGCAGGGCGTTGTGCCCGGCTTGCTCAGTCAGGACGAGGCGGGCACCCTGCTGGTGCGCCCGGTGGATGGGGGCCACGACAGTGCCAACTGCCGCATCGAACGGGCGCCGGGTAGCGCGGCCCTTCCCCCCGGCGAGCGGGTCATGGTGCGCCTGCCGACAGGTGCGCCCGTATGAACCGGGGAAACGACGCAGGTCAAGGCGAATGCCGTCCCCCTTGCTATCCTCACAACCCTGACCCGAGATAAGAGAACGCCCTTGCGCCTCAATGCCCCGCTCTCCCGCTTCGATCTGCTCATCTATGGCCGCTACCGCCTGGTCCACGGCCTGCGCATCGCCCTGGCCTTCACCCTCACCTTCCTGCTGACCCGGGAGCTCAAGCTGCCGGAGAGCACCTGGCCCCTCATCACCCTGGTGGTGGTGATGGGCCCCATCTCGTTCTGGGGCAACGTGCTGTCGCGCGCCCTGCAACGGGTGGTGGGCACCGTCTTTGGCGCCGCCTGCGGGGTGGTGGCCCTCTATCTGGAGCTCTACTCCCTGCCCCTGATGCTGGCCTGGTGCTGCGCCATCATGTTCCTGTGCGGCTACCTGGCGCTCGGCAAGCGCCCCTATGTGGGGCTGCTCATCGGCATCACCCTGGGGGTCATCGTCGGCGGGGTGCCAGGGGACATCGAGACCGCGCTCTGGCGCAGTGGCGACGTCATCCTGGGATCGGTGCTGGCCCTGCTGTTTTGCAGCATCTACCCCCAGCGGGCCTATACCCACTGGCGTCTGCAGATGCACGACACCCTGCAGCAGGCCGGGCGGCTCTACCACACCCACCTCTCCCCCAACGTGCTGGAGCGCCCCAGGCTCACCCGAAGCCATGCCCGCCTGCTCGCCAAAATAGTCAGCCTGCGCCCCCTGCTGGCCCCGGCGGTCAAGGAGACCCGCCTTGGCAGCCCGCTGTTCGAGGCGACCCAGACCACCCTTCGCAACAGCGTCTGCACCCTGGAGATGCTGGCCAACACTTATTGGCGGGATCGCCAGAGCCACTTCCTGATGCAGAGCCACCCGGGGCTTCGCGCCTGCCAGCAGGCGACGGAGTCGGTGCTCACCGAACTCGCCCTCATGCTCAAGAGCGGCGATACCACGGCGGCCGACCAGGCCATCGGCCGCCTGCAAGCCGCCGCCGCCCGGCTCGATGGGGACGCAAGCCAGGCACCAGGCCAGGGACACGACCCCACTCTTGGCGGCTACCTCTGGCTCAATCTCCATCTCATCGAGCAGCTCGCCCACCTCCATCGCCTGCTGGGGCTGGTGCTGCAACCCTATGCCAAGCCCTCGGCCCGCCCCTGACCGCGCCGCCTGCAACCGCCCACAAAAAAGCCCCGCCGATGCGGGGCTTGCTTGTCTCGGGCTCGCGCCTTAGCTTGCACGAGCCAGGGGCTGCTCCGGAGTGAGGTAGAGGGAGAAGTCCTCTATCCCCGCCTTCAGGGCGGCAAAGCAGTCGGGGTCGATGGCCGTGCCCAGGTTTTCCGCCATCATCTCCAGGGCCCGCGGCACCGGGATGGCATCCCGATAGGGGCGCTTGGCGGTGATGGCATCGAAGATGTCGGCGGTGGTGATGATGCGCGTCTCCAGGGTGATCGCCTCCCCCTTGAGCCCCTTGGGGTAGCCCTTGCCGTCGAGTCGCTCATGGTGGGCGCCAGCCACCTGGGCCAGCTCCTCGAAGGCGCCGATGCGGCTCAGGATCTCCTCGGTGTAGGCGGCATGCATCTGCACCGCCGCCCACTCCTGCTCGTCAAGCTTGCCCGGCTTGTCGAGGATGGCGTTGCTCACCCCGAGCTTGCCCACATCGTGAAGCAGGGCACCCCGCTTGAGCCAGCGCCGCCGCGCCTCGGACAGCCCCATCTGGGCGGCGAGGATGTCGGCATAGAGCGCCACCCTGCCGCTGTGCCCCGCGGTATAGGGGCTCTTGGAGTCCACCACCTGGCCGAAGGCCGCCGCTATCTCGTCCAGATAATCCTCATCCAGCGCCACCTCCCCCTGCCCCGCCGGGTGGGCGAAGACCCGCTCCGCCAACGCGGGATCCGCCAGCCCTTGCCAGAAGGCGTCATCGGCCAGCGCCTCGAAGGCCCTGACCAGGGCGGGATCAAACCAGTTGCCGCTGCGCTCGCGCAGCTCCCTCATCGCCGCGTCCGGCCCGGCGGCGGCGTGAAACACGTCCACCACCTGACAGAGCAGGGCGATGCGGGAGAAGAGCGGAATGGCCTCCCCCGCCAGTTGTTGCGGCCGCCCTTTGCCGCTCCAGTGCTCATCCAGGGAGAGGATCCCCTGGGCCACCTCGTCGCTGAAACGCAACTGGCGGGCGATGTCCGCCCCCCGGTGGCAGCGGGTCAGGATCAGCTCGTTGGCTATCTGATCCCCGTTGCGAAAGATGTGGAACAGGCTGCGAAAACGGCCCAGCAGATCCGCCTGCAAGCCGGTGTGGCCCAGCACGAAGTTGACCACCTCGGAGAGGGAGCCATCCACCAGCTTGAAGTCGCGCTTGAAGTGAAGATCGTCGGTGAGATAGAGCTCGCAGATGCGGGCGGCATTGCTGCTGCACCCCAGATCCTTGAGCAACAGGGTGTAGTAGAGGTCGTGGCGCTGCCGGGCATCCAGTCCCAGTTGCTCCCCCAGACGAGAGCCTATCCAGCAGCAGCGGATGCAGTGGCCTCTCGGCTGCCCTTCCGTCATGTCCAGGGCATGACTGAGAGAACCAATCAGCTCTGCCAAACGCAACCCGTTTACCGTCATAGCCCACTCCCTCTACATCGGGGCGTACTTGCCCGCAGGCATGTATAGCATTTGTCGGGAGTAAAGGATCAGGGGCGCGACAAATTATGCCTGCCCCGCTCCCCGACTTGCCGCCGCATCGCGCTGCTCGCGGCTCAGGGTCGAGACCAGTTTGTCGTCCAGGTAGAGATCCAGTCGCTCCCCGCGCATCTCTCCCCGCATCAGGCTGCGCTGACCGTCGATATAGTGGATCTCCATCTGGGCGGTGCGCTCGTCCGGGTAGCTCACCTGTACCTCGCGCACCCCTTGGGGCAGCAGGGCCAGCGGCACCTGGTTGAGGGCAGGATCCAGGTGCGGGTTCACCTTGATGATCGCATCGCTCTTCTGATCCACCAGGGCGGGCGACTTGCCGGTAATGGGGTTCTTGCCGGACCAGAATTCGATGGTGTTGAACACGAAGAGATCCGCCGTGGCCGCCAAGCCATAGACGGGGGAAAGGAGCACGAAGACGCCGGCACGGCCGTAGCGATTGTCCACCACGCTGAGGTTGCCCTTGGTCACCATGGAAGAGAGGCCCATCTGGCCCATGCAACCACCGAGCCCCAGGCTCGCCCCCATTCCCAGCAGCAGGGCCAGTGCCCTGCCTCTCTGTCGTACTGCCATTGTTGTCTACCTGCTCAATAAAAAGGAGGCGGCAGCCTAAACAAGGGGGCCGGGCGGCACAATGACGAAGGGGGGCCTCATACAGCCAGGGTTCAGCCTGGCCGTCCGATCGCTCACTCTGTTGGCAATCTTGCGGTCAGCCCCTCAGATGGAGAGGGCCGACACCGTCTGGGAGACCCTGTCCGCCTCCTGGTGGATCTCGCTCATCAGCTTGTCGACGCCGGCGATCTGCTGCTTGCCGAGTTCGGCGCTGCCCGCCACCCCGGCCATGTCGTCGGTCACCCTGGCGGTCAGCTCGCGGTTCTTCTGCACCACCCTGGCGATCTCGTCGGTAGAGAGCGACGTGCGGGCGGCCAGCTGGCGCACCTCGTCCGCCACCACCGCAAACCCGCGCCCCTGCTCCCCTGCCCGCGCCGCCTCGATGGCGGCGTTCAGGGCCAGCAGATTGGTCTGATCGGCGATGGCGCTGATGGTCGAGACGATGGCCTCGATGCTTCTGGACTGCTCGTTGAGCTGGCCGATGAGGGCGATGGCCTCATCCACCTGGGAGGCGATGAGGGAAGAGGTCTGCACCACGGCGCGCAGCAAGCCCGCTCCCTCCTCTGCGCTGTGCAGGGTCTCCTGGGCGGTGCTGTGGGCCAGGCGGGCCGCCTCCCGGGTGGCGTGGTTCTGCTCGATGCGCGCGGTGATGTCGCTGGCGAACTTCACCACCCGCACCACCTTGCCGCTGCCATCCCGGATGGGATTGTAGGTCGCCTCCAGCCAGACGGCCTGCCCCCGGCTGTTGTGGCGCATGAAGAGGCCGGATTTGAACTGGCCCCGGGCCAGCTCCTCCCAGAAGCGGGGCTGCTCGCGCAGAAAGGCCTCGTCACAGAAGATCCTGTGGTGCCTGCCCGCGATCTCCCCCAGGGTGTAACCCATGACGCTCAGGAAGTTGGCATTGGCATGGAGGATGTCGCCGTTCGGGGTGAACTCGATCATGGCCCGGGAGCGGTCCAGCGCCTCGGTCAGCGCCTCGAGCCGCTCCAGCCGCAGGTGCTGTTCGGTGACGTCGCTGGCAATTTTGAGTACCTGGGTCACCCGGCCCTGGTGCTTCACCGGGAAATAGGTCGCCTCCAGCCAGCGCGTCTCCCCCTGCCGGTTCACGCGCTCGAAGGTGCCAGACTGCACCTCCCCCTGGGCGAGGCGGCGCCAGAACTGGCGATAGTCACCGGACTCCCCCCAGGCCCTCGGACAGAGCTGGCTGTGGGGCTGCCCAATCAGTTCGGCGGCACCATATCCCATCAGGGCCAGGAAAGGGGTGCTCGCCTCCTGGATGATCCCCTCCGGGCTGAAGATGACGGTGGCGGCACCCGCCTTGATCGCCTCTATGATGCCCTGCTCCTCGTCGAGCCGGGTCTGACATGCCTGCAACTGCGCTTTGAGCTTCTGATTGAACATGACACTTCTTCCTCGTTGACCATCCCCATGAGCACCACGGCCTCACCCACAGAGGGTATCGGCACCGCCAGCGCCGACATAAGTGGTCGGACGACTGAAACGAATGGGGCGCGCAGTGTATAGAAAAGCGGCGATGCCGCCAAGGGCTCCCAGTACGCAGCCCTTGTGAAAGAGGATCAACCCGGTGCAGAAAAAGAGGAGGCTAACGGCCAGGTACGCACTCGAGGCAGGCGGGATTGCCGGCAAAGCCGAACCGTTCGTAGATAGCGCGCCCATCACTGCTGGCATGGAGCCACAGCTTGCCCAGTTGCTGCTCGCGGGCATACGCCACCATGGCCACCAGCAGGGCATTCGCCATTCCCCGTCTGCGCCAGGCCGGCCGGGTGTAGATGTTGAGCAGGTACCCTTCCCGCCCCGCCAGATTGCCCGGGTAGGGCGGGCGCACGAAGAGTGCCAGGGTGGCGCACGCCACCACCTCGCCCTCCTCTTCCACCACCCAGCTACGGGCGCTGCCCTCTTCCTGCGCCTGCATGAAGTAGGCCTGCGTCGCGTCCCTGAGGACCGGATCCTCATCGGGCCGGGCAAGTTCCCCCACCTCACAAAAGAGCGCCATGCGCAGTGTCGTCAGGGCGGGAATATCGGCCGCCAGGGCCTCGCGAACCTTCATCTCTTCTCCTTTGCATTCCTTTCCCCCCCCCCCCCTCAGTCAGGCAGGGCTCGTGTGCGGCCACCTTACGCCGGAGGCGAGCGACGGGCAAGGCGCCAACTGTCGAGCCCCAGGGGGCCCGCCCCCCACACGGCCAAGGTCAGCAGCATCCAGCCCCACAACTGGTGATCGTGAAAGCCCCCCGCCCAGAGGGCCGGGTAGGAGATGACCGCCATGACGTTGAAGCCAAACAGCAGCAAGGCGACCGGACGGGTGAAGAGGCCCGCCAGCAGGAAGAGGGGCAGCAACAGCTCGGTCGCCGTGCCCGCATAGGCCGCCCACTGCCAGGGCAGCAGGGGCACCTGATATTCGAACTCGAACAGATAGAGGGTGCTGTCCCAGGCCGTGAACTTGAGCCAGCCGGATCGCAGAAAAATGGTGGCGACCCAGAGCCTGGCAAGCAGCAACAGGCCACCGCTGCACCAGGGCAAGATGCGTTCAACTAGGGGGCCAAGGGGCCTGGCAAGGGTTTGCGTTGTCATGGGGCAAGCTCCAGATCGACCAGCAGGTCGAGGGTGATGAGGGGGGCCAGGTGTTCGGCCATGGCGGGATCCTGAGCCAGCAGGCTGGCCAGCGGCCTGCCCTGCAGGCAGCCTTGCAGCAGACACCAGGCGGCGGCATCCAGGGGAATGGGGTCGACCCGGTGTCCGGGGCGTTTCTTGAGTGCCAGGGAGCAGACAGCATCCAGCTCCCTGACCGTCTCACCGCCGTGCAGGGCCATCTGCCAGAGCGCCAGCACCGGATGGGGGCTCTCCAGGAGCAGCAGATCGCAGGCAGGATGCAGCACCAGCCGCTCCCAGTGCTCAGGGGTCATGGCGGCAAGCCGCTCGGCGGGCCAGTGCCGCGTCTCTGGCGCAAGCAGCGAGACCCGCTCCAGCCCCCACTCGAAGCGGGCCAGATCCCCGAGCCAGGGCAGCGCGGCCGTGGTGGGCAAGCGTGCCAGCCAGTCGCCAAAGCCCTCCCCGTAGTCCATGACGCTCCCCTCCTCCAGAGGTGCCGCCAGCACGAACCCTCGTGCCGCCGCCTCAAAGAAGGTCTCGCCAACCATGGCGCGTACCGCGGGGTAGCTGCTGGCGAGCACCTCGGTGAGGCCGAGGATGAAGTTATTGCGATAGATCTGCAACAGGGCGTCGGGGGCAAAGCGTCCCGGCTGGATGTGCCCGAGGATGGCATCATCCTGGCCGAGCAGACCGCTCGCAAAAGCGCGTTGCAGGGAAGCAAGCTCAGACATGGGCGGCCTCCCCGAGCAGCCCGCTCGCAAAAGTACCTTGCGGGAAAACAAGCTCAGACATGGGCGGCCTCCCCGAGCAGACCGCTCGCAAAAGTACCTTGCGGGAAAACAAGCTCAGACATGGGCGGCCTCCCTGGATGTTTGCTGTGCCGCGCTCAGGATCTCGCTGGCACGCTGCGCCTCTTCCAGCAGCACCGGCAGCGGGGGGATCGCCAGATCCCATTCAATCAGGGTGGGGATGGCGCGCTGCTGGCAGACCTGCTCGTAGAGCACCCAGACGGGCTCGGCCACGGGGGTGCTGTGGGTGTCGATATAGAGGTGCCCCTGGGGCAGGTGCTTCTCGGTAAAACCGGCCAGGTGAATTTCGCCGACCGTGTCGAGGTCGATAGTCGCCAGATAGTCGTCAACCTCCAGGCCATGATTGACCGCGCTCACATGGAGGTTGTTGAGATCGAGCAGGACGCCGCAACCGCTGCGCTCAACCAGCTCGACCAGAAACTCGGCCTCCCCCATCTCCCCCGCCAGTTGCAGGTAGGAGGAGGGATTCTCGATGAGCAGTTGTCTGCCCAGTGTCTGCTGCACCCGATCTATCTTGTCGCTCATGTGCAAAAGAGCGGCCCGGGTGTAGGGCATGGGCAGCAGATCGTTGAAATAGCGCCCGCCGATGCTGCCCCAGCTCAGGTGCTCCGACACCCGCACCGGCGAGATGGCCGCCACCAGGGCTGCCAGCTGGCGCAGGTGCCCGGCATCGAGCGGATCGGCGGAGCCCAGCGACATGCCGACTCCGTGAAGGCTCACGGGGTAGTGCCTCGCAAGCTCCCCCAGCACCTCGAAGCCCTGGCTGTGGCGCTCGAAGTAGTTTTCGCTGTGTACCTCAAGCCAGCCCACTCCGGGCAGGGTGTGGCGGATCTCGTCGTAGTGCGGGGGGCGTAAACCGATACCGATCAAGGGGTTCATGGCTGGGCTCTCAATAGATAGGGCCATGATGTGGCGGGCGCCACACCATGGCATGCCGCTTACTTGGGTTGCAGGGACCCGCCAGCGAGCTTCTCGCACAGCCCCTTGGGCACCACCACGAAGGCATCCCCCTGGGCATCCATCTTGGCGGTGCCGGCGCAGGATCCGCCCTTGGTGGCGCAGTCGTTCTTGCCCGCCTTGACCACGCCGTAGCATTTCTCCTTGTCATCCGCAGCCATGGCCGGCGCGGCGATGAACTGGGCACCCAGGGCCAGCAGACCCGTCATGGCAGAGGCGATGGCAGTACTCTTTTTCACGTTCATGTCTCTATTCCTTGTTGTCGAGAGTGATGTCTCCGGCGCATCTCATCCGGCTACGTTCAATAGAACCGGACGAGGGGGAAAAAGATTTCCCAAAAAACGGCATCAACTTGCTATTAACAAACAAGAAAGCGGTAACCATCTGATTTAATGGAATAAGTTACGATAAAAAAAACAGGACGACGAGTGCCTCCCCCACGGTGCTCATGGCCGCTGACCCCGTCACTCGCCGTCCACCCCTTGTCTGCTTTGCACCCGAGGGGCCTATAGTGTCTTGAGTCCTTCCACCCAAAGGTGTCCCATGAACGCTCCTCGCCCTCCCAGATGCACCCTGTCGCTGCCCATCTTCATCCCGGGTCTGCTCTTCATCCTGGCGCTGCTGGCCATCTGCTCCCTGGCCCCGGAGGCCGCCGCCCGCTTCTTCGGCAGCGGCCAGAGCTGGATAGCCCAGCACTTCAGCTGGTTCTATGTGCTGGTGGTCGGCATGTTCCTGATCCTGCTGCTGGTGATCGCCTTCAGCCACTTTGGCAACATTCGCCTCGGGCCGGACGATGCCCGCCCGGAGTTCAGCTTCACCTCCTGGCTCGCCATGCTGTTTGCCGCCGGCATGGGGATAGGGCTCATGTATTTCGGGGTGGGCGAGCCCATGAGCCACTTCGTCTCCCCGCCCCAGGCGACGCCCCTGACCCAGTTGGCCGCCCGCGAGGCCATGGTCACCACCTTCTTCCACTGGGGCTTTCACGCCTGGGCCATCTACGCCATCGTCGGCCTGGTGCTGGCCTACTTCGGTTTTCGCTACAACCTGCCCCTGACCATCCGCTCCGGCCTCTATCCCATCTTCAAGGAGAAGATCCACGGGCCGCTCGGCCACGCGGTGGACGTCTTCGCCCTGGTGGGCACCATCTTCGGCATCGCCACCACCCTGGGCTATGGCGTGATGCAACTCTCGGCGGGGATCACCCGCCTCACCGGCATGGACACCTCGGGGGAGCTGTTTCGCTTCGGCCTCATCGGGGTCGTTATCACCCTCGCTGGCATCTCGGCGGTCACCGGTCTCGACAAGGGGGTGAAGCGCCTCTCCGAGCTCAACCTCTTTCTCGCCATCGTGCTCCTGCTGTTCGTGCTGGTGGCCGGCCCCACCCAGTACCTGCTGGGAGCCCTCTCGGAGAACATTGGCAACTATGTCTCCTCTTTGAGCCAGCTCACCTTCCGCACCTTCACCTACAGCGAGACCCGCCAGGCGGGCTGGTTCGGCAACTGGACCCTGCTCTACTGGGCCTGGTGGATCTCCTGGTCCCCCTTCGTCGGCCTCTTCATCGCCCGCATCTCCCGCGGACGCACCCTGCGCGAATTCATCCTCGGCGTCCTGTTCGTGCCCACCGCCTTCAACCTGCTCTGGATGACGGTGTTCGGCAATGCCGCCATCTGGGCCAGCCAGCATGAGGGGGGCACAAGCCTCATCGACTCGGTCGGCAACATCGACACCCTGCTGTTCAACTTCTTTGACCTCTTGCCGGGAGCGGACATCACCTCGGCCCTCGCGGTGATCCTCATCAGCGTCTTCTTCGTCACCTCCGCCGACTCGGGAGCCTTCGTCATCGACAACATCGCTACCCAGGGCAAGGAGGGCTCACCGGTCTGGCAGCGCCTGTTCTGGGCTCTGCTGCTCGGGGTCACCGCGGGTACCCTGATGAGCACAGGGGGGCTGGCGGCACTCCAGTCCATGACCCTCATCGCCGCCCTGCCGTTTGCCTTCATCATGGTGCTGCTCTGCCTCGGACTCTGCCGCGGCCTTGTCGCGGACAAGGAGCACTCGGCCAGGCGCCTCTCCCCCGCCACTGACTTCTGGAACGGCAAGCAGTGGCGCACCCGGATGGATCACCTGCTGCGCCCCTCCACCGAGCAGGAAGCCCGCGCCTTTGTAGACAAGATCGCCCTGCCCGCCCTGACGGCCCTGAGTCAGGAGTTCGCTGCCCGGGGCATCACCAGCCGGGTCGAAGAGGATGGGCCGGATCAGTGCCATCTGCTGGTGCCCCAGCAGGGTCGCCGGGACTTCTGCTACGGGGTGCGCATCGAGGCCCGCCCCGCCCCCGCCTTCAACCCCCTGGAGGCGGCCCACAACCACGATCCCGAGGCCCGCATCTTCGAGCCCATCACCTATTTTGCCGATGGCCGCGCCGGTTACGACATCCAGTACCTGACCCGGGACGAGCTGAGTGCCGACGTCTTGCGCCAGTACGAGCGCTATCTGGTGCTGAGCCAGGACGAGGGGCAGGATCTGCTAAGCAGCGCCCCCGAACATACCCAGCCAACCCAGGGAGAGTGATGACCAGGCAGGGATCAAGTCAGCTCCCCGCCCAGAGCTTATGGCCGGGCACACTGGCGGCGAGGGCAGCCCCCACCCCCCATCACAACAGAGAAAGGGGCCCCAGGGCCCCTTTCTCGTCACTGCCTCAACCAGCGTTGGTGTCAGAGCCTCACCGGCTCAGGCGGTTTTCACGCACTTCTGGATAAAGCTGTTCTTGGCCGCCCCGGCGAGCTTTTTATCCGCTGCCGCCTTCTCGCACTGGGTCGCCTTGTCGGCGGCCCCGTCCGTCTTCAGGCACTTCTGGATAAAGCTGTTCTTGGCAGCACCGGCCAGCTTCTTATCGGCGGCCGCTTTCTCGCACTGGCTTGCCTTGGCACTGGCGGAGGCATCCTTGACACACTTGCCCACAAAGCTGGTCTTGGCGGCGCCCGCCAGCTTCTTCACCGCCGCCTGGGCCTCGCACTCTTGCTGCGCGCCAGAGGTCGCGCTCTGGGCTACCCCCATTCCCATGCCCATGCCCATGACCGTCACACACAGACTCAACACCATCAGGATCCGCTTCATATGTCACACTCCCATCATTCTATCCATTGTGGTTAGCCCCCACTCACGCGGGCCAAACGAGGCACCCTTGCCTCGCTGCACTATAGTCCCCCTGCCCCGTGACAACAAAATGCCCTTCCTTGCCGACAACCCCATCCTTGCCCCCGCTCCGGCCACCCGGCGCCTTCACTTCAATTGTTGAGCTGGCGCAAAAATCCAGCGCTTCCTTGCGGTTGCGTCAACTTTTGACTGGTTTGCGTATGAGACTTGAGGATATGCTGGCCATTCGGCGCCTACTGCACCATTCGGGCCCCGCCCGCTGGTTAATGGAGCACATTGGAAGCTGTAATCCAGGGGCGGTAGCGTGGTGTATGGTGACATATCCTTCTTAATTAATTATCTAATATTCTTATAGGAAAATTCAATTCAGCAGCATCCCTCAAAACTGTGAACGCAGTGTACTTTTAGTGCATTACTAGAAAAAATCACCCCCCTGTAATTGCTAGCAATCAAATATATATACAAATTTATTCTATCAAAATAAACTGCTACAGGATATATAATATGGAAATTACTAAAATAAAAGATGCGGTTTACGATTTTATTATAAATGGAGTCGTATCAATTGATGTCTTAAATACGATAACCAATTCACAAGGCGATATAGTGCCCAAAGAATGTGAGCTATGGGATTTCAAAAAGACCTTTACCAAAGACTCTGATGCCTATTTGGATTTGCTTAAATCAATTATTAGCTTCCATAATACATATGGTGGATATTTATTCTTTGGTATCGAAGAGGAAGTCAAAGATACTAAATTCATTATCTCTGGAGTTGAAAAAGGATTAATAGATCAACAATATTTAAGAGGGCGCTTTGATAGTTTTTTTTCACAACGACTGGACCTTACATATATAGAATTAGAGGCAGTTGAAGGGAAAATGATTGGTATACTTCATATTCCTAAGAGGAAATATACGGCACACACTGTGTCCCCAACGTCCATGGGGAACAGTAGCAAGAATAAAATCATCCTTTCAAAAGATGCTGTTTATTTTAGAAAAATGGATGAATGTAAACAAGTCATATCACAGTCTGATTTTGAGTTTATTGTAAGCCCTAGGGATTTTATTTCAGAAAAGAGTCAAAATAAAGTAATCCGCAAAAATATAATAGTTCATAACTTACCTGACAAAAATTTTATTTGTCCATTTTTTATCGGACGCACGAACATTTTACAAGAGTTATGGGGATGGCTTGCAGATGAGTTCCAATATACAAAAATACTGGCTGCTGATGGGGGGAAAGGAAAAACATCGATTGCCTACGAGTTTAGTCAAAGGATCGTGAACTCTGGCACGACAATATTTGACCAAGTCATATGGTTGACAGCCAAAAAGAAACAATTTAAAGCTAGCTACAATAGCTACTTAGATATACCAGAAACTCATTACCAAGATCTCAATTCCCTTCTAAAAGAAATATGTCTTAGAACAGGTTCTCTACCAGAAGAAATAGAACAAATGACACTTCATCAACTACAAAGAACGGCGAAACAGAGCTTGGAATTGATACCATCACTTATAGTAATCGATGATATAGACTCCAATGCACTAGAAGAACAAAAAAGAATCATGGATGCAGCTAGAATAATTGCTTGCAGCAGATCAAGAATACTTATGACGACTAGGGCAAATAATATATTTTCTAGTGATGCTTCTATTATCGTTCCAGGATTACAGGGTGATGAATATACCGACCTTGTTGTATCTATGTGCAAAATGCTAGATCTACAGCCATATAACACCAACAATATCAATAAACTTCATAAAGCATCTGAAGGCTCTCCACTTTTTACAGAGTCAGTTCTTAGATTATGCAAATTGGGCATGTCTATAGATAATGCCATTAATGACTGGAATGGTAAGTCTGGTGATGCGGTGAGAGAGGCAGCACTAAAAAAAGAAATTAGTGAGCTATCACCAGAGGCAGTCAAGGTTTTATTAACCATCGCCTTTGTTGGTTCTTTATCAAGAATTGAATTGCATCAATATACTGACCTTGAAAATATAGAGATAACTGATGCCATAGAAAGGCTTGACAGTTTATTCCTCATTAAAGGACAGCAGTTTATCGAGAAAGAGCCTAGATTTGAAACAACATCATCAATTAGCAAGTTAATGTTATCTATATCCGAAGAAATAATGCCTAACGCAAAAGGATACCTTGCAAGAATAGCTGAAATAGCTAAAGGGCTTGAGGAAAATGCCAAAAATTATGTACCTGAAATTGCGTCAGCAATTAGACAATGTAACGCATTGATTAGAGAGGAACGATATGATGATGCTAAGCAAACAGTAAATAACCTTCTTAAAAAGCCTAGATACAAAGAAAATTCTGATTTATATTTCATGCTAGCAAAAACATTTTTTAATGACTCGTCAACCTCCCCAGAACTCATACGAAAATCATGTCGAGATGCATTTTTAAAAGGGCAGAAAAAAACTAGTTTTTTTGAGATGTGGTTCTTAGTAGAAACTCAGCTTGGAACCAAAAATTCAATTGTTGAAGTATGTGAGCACGCTCTTGAAAGTATTACAGATAGTGCCTCTCAAAAGCTATGGTCTGAGCGATACGCGTACGCAGGATTTGATTTGGCATTGACGGCCATTGACTATAACGTCAAGATAAAAAACTTGATCAAGTCTTATAGCTATGCAGCAAGAACTATGCGAAATGCAAAGAAACCTAAATGGGATGAACTTAAAGCACTCAGCATTAAAATTGTAGATAGAATTTGGAATGATGCCGATTCTCATGGAGATGTTGTTATTGCTGCTAAAACCATAATTAATGCTGTGAATGAGGGTGACAAACGAGGAGTTAATTTTTCTCGCTTGATACAATCATCAGACCATTACATTGAAAGTAAACTTGTTCATAAAAATGACTATGAGGAGTTACTTAACTGTCTCTTATGGTCACAAAAAATCCTATCAGCCAGTGACAACAATAGAGAGGAATGGTTAATAAAGATCATCAATTCGCATAAAAGGATGCAAGATGCCATGTCAGAAAAATATTCTATTTCAGAAACGTCAGGGTAAGTAAGTCATGGTGATTTAGGTAAATCTCAATATTTCTAGCGTCAGGAAAATGAATATCTGGGTGTACTGCCGAAATCTAGGACCCCCACCTTTCTGAGCCAGCCATTGCTTAGCTAGCTATCTCTCTCATCACACACTGATCTTCCTAGAACACGATAAATACCTTGTACACCAGCGACATTTACCCAGCGGGGTTGCGTGTTCAGACATGGCCATGCCTGACACCAAACAAATGCCAAGGGAGTAAAACGGGATCTATCGGATTAACACGGTGGCTGATGGCATCGTCGCTGACCACAGTGCCGGGCGAATTGCTGGCAAAAAGGTGGGAGTCCCAATTTGGAAGTCCAAAAACCATCCCGCCCGGGATGGTTTTTTATTGGATGGCGTGAAAGGCAAGGACCTTCTTACCACCGTCCCTGGGGTGGCTGCTGGTTGCGCGACTCCACCATGGCAATGAGGATGGCCATCAGGCTCGATATCAGCATCAGCCCAATGGCGATGGGAAACGTCACCAGGATGTAAGAGAAACGCCCGATCTCTGCCGCCGGAGAGTCCGATAGCATGATCATTGGCAGGGGGAAGACCAATAACAGGGCCAGGTAAAACATGATCCTGGCGATCATCAGGGGGGTATTGAGGGACTGGGTCACTATTTTTCGGTACGGCCACATGATGGTTTGCTCCCTGCACTGTGGTGTTGTTGTTGTCGATATGCCGCGCCGTCGAGGCATCTGCGGTTCTGCTCGTCCATGAAGGGTGTCAAGCAGTCCCCTGATTAGCAGCCACGGCAGACCGGGTCAACGGGCTCCGAGGAGCCGGAAATGACCCACAGACAGGGTTGTGCTGCCAGGGGCGAGCATAACAACGAAAGTGCAAACCAGATGCGTAAAAACGTCGCAGCAATCACTGTCAGCGCACTTTCTGACAGCAGGTTGTGAGGCACAACCAAAACGGGGAGTTGCACCGTGGGCAGCGCTGTGATGCCCCCTCCCAGGCAGAGCGGTGCCCTGCGTGCGGCTCGGGTTCTCCGGCCTGCATGGCTTGGCTCTTGCTACTCAATCTGGCAAGCCGATCTGGCTGCACGGCCTTGATGGTGAGCCTTGATTACGCACGCTATACACGCACTCTGGCTGCGCCGAGCCAGTGTGACTGCGCTAGTCGGTTGCAGGCCGATCGCCGGGCTGCTGCGCCCCCAGCAGCATGGTGCCGTAGGAGTTGTCCACCGTGCAGCGCCACTGCCCGCCGGGCTCTTTGCGAAACACATAGGTGGCGCGCCGGGTTTCATCGATCCACCCCTCGCCGCCCGGGTAGCGCAGCCGGGTCTCCATGATCACCAGGGCATTGTCGGCCCCCTCGATCACCTCCATGGCCCCCTGGGTCACCTCAAGCTGACCGTCAAAGTAATCGGAGATGGCAGTGAAGGCGCGGCGGATGGCGGGAATGCCACGCACCACCATGCCGGGTTTGACCACCAGGGCGGCGTCTTCGGCGTAGAAGGTCATCAGGGCGTCGAAGTCGCGCCGGGAGATGGCGGCGTCACAGGTCTCGATCAGGGTGCGAAGGGAATGCGGGCTCATGCCGTGCTCCTTGTTTCAGGGGTATACCGGACATCAATACCGGACATAAAAAAATCCCCCGCTCTCGTGAAAAAGCGGGGGATCGTCAGCGTCTCATGACGGCTTAACCGAGCAGGAAGGCCTTGAGGCGGCCAAAGTCAGCGGGCAGATCGTGGGACAGGAGCGGCAGCGCGGCGTGCTTGGCGAGCGGGCCCGGCAGCGGCACATCCAGATTCAGGATCTCGTCCACCGACTCTTTGAACTTGGCCGGATGGGCGGTGCAGAGGAACACACCGACCTCGTCTTGCCCAAGCTGCTCGTTCAGCAGATCCCAGGCAATCGCCCCGTGGGGCTCGCACAGGTAATCCAGCTGATGCAGGCGCTGCAACGCATCCCGGGTCTGGGCATCATCACGCATCCCTGAGCCCAAGGTTTCCAGCGCCCAGCCCTTGCGACGGCACAGCTCTTCCACCCGCGGCCAGTTGTTGGGGCGGCTCACGTCCATGGCGTTCGACAGGGTCGCGACTGTCTGGTGCGGCTCCCACTGGCCGGTTTTCAGGTAGCGCGGCACGGTGTCGTTGGCGTTGGTGGCGGCGATAAAGCGCTTCACCGGCAACCCCAGCGCCTTGGCGATGAGACCCGCAGTGAGGTTGCCGAAGTTGCCGGACGGCACGCTGATGACCGCCTTGGCGCGTTGGGCTTTCGGCAGCTGGGCCACGGCTTCGAAGTAGTAGCAGACCTGGGCCAGCAGGCGGCTGATGTTGATGGAGTTGGCGGAGTTGAGGCCGATGGCGGTCTTGAGTCCTTCATCGTCGAAGGCATCTTTGACCAGCGCCTGGCAGGCATCGAAGTCACCGTCGATGGCGAGGGTGCGGATGTTGCCCCCTAAGGTGCAGAAAAGCGCCTCCTGCAAGGGGCTTATCTTGCCCTTGGGGTAGAGGATCACCACTTCAATCCCCTCCAGGCCGTAGAAGGCGTGGGCCACGGCGGCGCCGGTGTCGCCGGAGGTAGCGGTGAGGATGGTGATCTTGTCATTGGTTCTGAACGCAGCCAGACACTGGGCCATGAAGCGGCCGCCGAAATCCTTGAATGCCAGGGTCGGGCCGTGGAACAGCTCCAGGGCATAGGTGCCATCTTTGAGCTTCACCAGGGGCGCCGGGAAGGTGAAAGCAGCGTCGATAAGCTCGCTCACCTTGGCAGCCGGTACTTCGTCACCCAGCAGGTGGCTCAGGATGCGGGCCGAGCGCTCGGCCAGCGGCAGATCCAGCAGGGCATCCACGTCGGCCAGCGGCTCCAGAGTCTCTGGGAAGAAGAGCCCCTGTTCGCGGCCCAGACCCTGACGCACCGCCTGCGCGAAGCTCACCTGTTCACTCTTGTCCTTGATGTTGTAAAGATTCATAGCTCGCTTCCTGTTACCCGTGCCCCGGCCATGTCCAGTTTGCAGACCCGGGCAAATCCATCTTCATTGCGCACGAAGTGCGCTTCCATCCACTCTTTCATGCGTTCGGCCTGGGCCAGATCCTTCATCACCACGAACACGGTGGGACCGGACCCCGAGATGCCGGTGGCCAGCGCCCCGTTCTGGGCCCCCTGGGCCCGCACCTCGTTGAAACCTTCAATCAGGGCCGCGCGATAAGGCTCGGCGATGACGTCTTTCAGGACGCTGGCGGCCAGCCCTTCCTGGCGGCTGTAGCTGGCATGCACGAAGGCGGCCAGCCGGCGGCCATAGGTGAGGCAGTCCTGGCGGCGATACTGGGCCGGCAGGATGGCGCGGGCGGCGGCGGTGGAGACCACGGTGCCCGGGTAGCAGACCACCCAGTACCACTCGTCAAACACCGGGATGCCCTGGCTGATGACGCCCCCCTCCTCCAGCACCAGCTGCATACCGCCCAGATAACAGGGCGCCACGTTGTCGTAATGGACGGAGCCGGAGATCTTCCCTTCCATCTCCCCCATCAACAGCAGCAGGTCGTGTTCATTCAGGGGCGCACCGTGGAAGGCGTTGAGTCCTTCCAGCGCCGCCACCACGCTGCAGGCGCTCGATCCCAGGCCCGAGCCCACCGGCAGGTTCTTCTCCAGCACCATTTCCAGCGGCTTGAGACCAAGGCCGCGCTTCTCAAGCGCCTCGCCATAGGCGACCCAGCAGTCGTGGAGGATGTTCTTTTTCGGGTCGTCCGGCAACTTGTGGGCGTAACGGCCCACGGAAGAGAGAGCGAAAGGCACCTCTGCCGATTTGACCTGGACGCGGTCCCCCAGCAGGGAGCCATCCACGGGGGCGAGCGCCGCCCCCAGGACGTCAAAGCCCACGCTCAGGTTGGCGCTGGAGGCCGGGGCATAGGCCACCACGCTGCCGCCGATTTCTACATTCGGGTTCATCTCTGAACTCATGTTACAGCTCCTGCTTCCAGTTCTGGGTGCGCAGCACATCGGCGAAGACACCGGCGGCGGTCACTTCGGTCCCTGCGCCATAGCCGCGCAGTACCAGGGGGATGGGCTGGTAATAGGTGGAGAAGAAGGCGAGCGCGTTCTCCCCGTCTTTTACCTTGAACAGGGGCTCGTCACCACCCACCGCCTTGATGGCCACCTTGCACTTGCCACCCTCGATGGAGCCGACGTAACGCAGCACCTTGCCTTCACGCTGGGCCGCCGCGAACTGGTCGCGGAACCAGCCGTCGGCCTCGGGCAGGCGGGCCATGAAGGCCTCCACGTCGCCGCTCACGTCAAAGCCCGGCGGCAGTGCCTGCTCCACCTCCACATCGGAGAGCTCCAGCGCCATGCCGGCCTCGCGGGCCAGAATGAGCAGCTTGCGAGCCACGTCCATGCCGTTCAGGTCATCGCGGGGATCCGGCTCGGTGAAGCCGTTGCAGCGGGCGATCTGGGTAGCCTCAGAGAAGGCCATCCCCTCGTCCAGCTTGCCGAAGATGAAGGAGAGCGACCCAGACAGGATGCCGTCGAAGGCGCGCAGCTTGTCACCGGCCTTGATGAGGTTTTGCAGGTTCTCGATGACCGG
Source organism: Aeromonas sp. R6-1 (assembly GCF_040908165.1). Classification (NCBI taxonomy): domain Bacteria; kingdom Pseudomonadati; phylum Pseudomonadota; class Gammaproteobacteria; order Aeromonadales; family Aeromonadaceae; genus Aeromonas; species Aeromonas sp. R6-1. Next base: position 256,830 of record NZ_JBFODF010000053.1, on the reverse strand, counting down.
CAGGCCCGCGCCCACGTTGGTCTCGTACAGGAACTTGCGACGGGTCTGGCGGGCGGTGCGGCGCAGCGCCTTGTAGTAATCCAGCGACCCGGTGTTGGCCTTCTTGTTCGGGGTGACCACGTGGAAGCCGGCCCCGAGGAAATCGGCGTACTGGACGGCCACGGCTTCGCTCGAGGTGCAATCGACGATCACCGGGTTGATGAGGTGGCTCTCTTCCACCAGCTTCTTCACCGCCTCCAGGCTGAAACTGCCTTGTGCTTCCACCAGCTGTTCACGCCAGTTGGCGAGGACCAGGCCATCCTTGTTGACCGCCATCTGACGGCTGTTGGCGATGCCGACCACCCGCAGGCCGGTGCCCTGCTCGGCCAGTACCGGCTGCTGGCGGGCAATCTGATCCACCAAGGCAGCACCGACGCCGCCCACCCCGACCACGAAGAGATCGATGAACTGCTGGCTGCCAAAGAAGTTCTGGTGGCACGCCTTGATGGCTTCCGCCACCTTGCCGGAGCGCACGACCGCGGAGATGGAGCGCTCGCTCGACCCTTGCGCGATGGCGACGATGTTGATGGAGGCCTGGGCCAGGGAGGTGAAGAAGCGCGCCGCCATCCCCTTGGAGGTGCGCATGCCGTCACCGATGAGGGAGATGATGGCCAGATCGGTCATGATCTCGAGCGGGTCCAGCAACTGGTTCTTGAACTCCAGCTCGAACTCGCGCTCCAGCACCTTGCGGGTCTTGTCGCTGTCGTAGCTGTGGATACAGAAGCTGACGCTGTACTCGGAGGACGACTGGGTGATCAGCACGATGCTGACCCCGGCGCGGGAGACGGCGGAGAAGATGCGACCGGCCATGCCCACCATGCCCTTCATGCCGGGACCGGAGACGTTGAACATGCACATGCCGGAGAGATCCGAGATGGCCTTAACCTTCAGATCGTCATCCCCCTGATCGACTCCGATGAGGGTACCCGGACCCTGGGGGTTGAAGCTGTTCTTGATGAGGCAGGGAATGTGGAACTGGGCCACGGGGGCGATGGTCTTCGGGTGCAGCACCTTGGCACCGAAGTAGGAGAGCTCCATCGCCTCTTTATAGGAGAGGGTTTTGAGCAGGTAGGCATCCGGTACCAGGCGCGGGTCGCAGTTGTAGCAGCCCTCCACGTCGGTCCAGATCTCGCAGCACTCGGCATCGACGCAGGCGGCCAAGACGGCGGCGGAATAGTCGGAGCCGTTGCGGCCCAGCAGCACGGTCTCGCCCTTGTCGCTGCCACCGGTGAAGCCCGGCATCAGGTAGAGACAATCAGAGCGCAGGCCCTTGGCGGCGAAGCGCACCCGGGAGGCTTCGATGTCCACATGGGCTTCGAGGTAGCCGCCATCGGTGACCAGCAACTGCTCGGGCACGATGAGATCCAGCTCGATGCCGCGCACCCGCAAGAGCTCGTGCATGAAGGCGATGGAGAGGTTCTCGCCACGGCTCAGGATGCGGGCCTGGACGTTGTCCGGGCACAGCCCCAGCAGACGGATACCCTGCATCAGCCGCTCGACCTGATCCAGTTCGCTGGTCAAACGAGCCTGCAGCGCCTTGTCATCCAGCGCGGGATAGGCGGCTTTGAGCCCCGCCAGCAGGCGGGAGAAGATACCGTTGATCTCGAACAGGGTACTGCTTGCATCCATGCCGCGACTGGTCTGTTCCACCAGGGCGACCAGGTGATTGGTCACCTTGGCCGGTGCCGACAGCACCAGGGCCACCTGGGATTGGCCGTGGGTATTCACCGCGATATCGGCAACCCGCAAGAAACGCTCTGCGTCGGCCAGTGACGACCCGCCAAATTTCAACACTCTCATCGCTATCTCCCTGTATTCCCTGCAAATTGATCTGCTAATAGGTCTAAAAACAATCCAACAAAAAAGGCCCGTACTGGGTGGGTACGGGCCTTTTTCTGATTTCTGTGCTTGTTCGTCAGCGCATCAACCGGCCCCAGTGCCACCTGTGGTGGTACCGGTAATAATGGTGGTGGTGATGATGTTGGTGAATAGCTGCATGACGAACACTCTTGAACGAATCTGGTTGTTAGCAATACCGCGCCCGGCGAGGGGCTGTCAACCTAAACCTCCTTGCCAAACTTGCGGGCAAGGTCTTTGCAGAGCAGATGGAGCATATTGAGATCCCGCTGCGGCAGCATGGGCACTCGGTCCATCACCCATTGATGCAGTTTTTCATCCTGCGAAACTCCGAGTTCACCAAGCAATTCTGCTGTTTTTGATTTCAGCACGCGAACCTGCCCGGCACTCTCGAAATTTTCTGCTACGTCCTGCTCGTCGCTCACTTTCTGGTCATCGAGCAGCGGACTCAGCTCATAGGCATACAGCATGATCGCCTGACCCAGGTTCAGGGACGGGTATGAGACCTTGAGAGGCAGGTAGCTGATGAGATCCACCTGAGCAAGCTGTTCGTTGGAGAGTCCGGACTCCTCGCAGCCAAACACGATGGCCACCTTCTCGAGGGAGGGCTTGGCCCGGATCTGGTCGCGAATGTCCGCCGGGGTGAGGTAGTGCTGGTAGCGGCCGCGCTGCCGGGCGGTGGTGGCGACCACCAGATCCATGTCCGCCAGGGCCTCTTCCAGGGTGTCGAAGGCTTGCGCATCCGTCAGGATCTCCTGCGCCCCGTGGGCAACCCAGCTCGCCTCCTCCTCTTCGTGCACCCGGCTCCCCACCAGTCGCATGGCATCGAAGCCCATGGTCTTCATGGCGCGGGCAGCAGCCCCCACGTTGGCGGCACGGGCGGGCGACACCAGCACAAAATAGAGTTTCATCGGGTTCTCTCCAAGATGGGGCCGACGCCGCGAACTGCGGCGAACCGTCGGCAAAACAGGGGCGCAATCTACCGTTTATCCCGAAATATTGCCACTTGAACAGATGTTTGGATGTTGCCATAGTGGCCTTGGACGCGAGTCCGCCGCCTCAGGGCACTGACGCCATGGGCCCGACAGATCACAAGGAAGAGAGAGATGCAGCAGCCATTGGAGCAGGCGGTCGCCGAGACGATCCTGCAACGTTTTGAGTCGTTTTACAGCCGCTTTCTCGAGATAACCCAGGGCAGCAAGAGCCGTTTCGAGAACAGCGACTGGCTGGGGGTGCAGCTCGCCGGTCGAGAACGCATCCGCCTCTATGATCACCATGTCGGCGCCACCACTGCGCAGATCAAACAGATGATGGGGGAGCAGCTGCCGACCCAGGCCCTGCTCAAGCAGGTGAAAGGCGCCTTCAGCGATCTCCTGCCCCGCTGCGAGAACTTCGAGGTGGCTGAGTCCTTCTTCAATTCCGTCTATCGCCGCATCTTCCGCCATCGCAACATCCGCGACGAGAACCTTTATATCCACCCCTTCGTGAGCCGGGGTGACAAGCCTGACCTGGGATCCTTGCTGCGTATCTATCGCACCGATCTCTCCCACCTGCCCCAGACCCTGAGCCAGCTGCTCGGGGATTACAGCTTCACCCTCCCTTTCGAAGACAAGCAGCGGGACATCATGGACATCCACCGCCATCTGGCAGAGAGCGGCCCGGCCATCCTGCACGAGGAGCCCTTCGCCATCGAGCTGCTCAGGGAGGTGTTCTATCGCAACAAGGGAGCCTATCTGGTGGGGCTCATCCGGGTGAAGGGAGAAGTCTATCCCTTCATCCTGCCCCTGCTCAGCACCGGTCAGAGCATCTATGTGGACACCGTCATCTTCGAGCCGGAGCTGGCTTCCATCGTGTTCGGCTTCGCCCGCGCCTACTTCATGGTCTATGCCCCGGTGCCGGCGCTCTTTGTGGCCTTCCTTCGCCAGATCATGCCCCGCAAGCCGGACTATGAAATCTACAACGCCATCGGCTGCCAGAAGCACGGCAAGACCGAGCTCTATCGCCACTATCAGCAGCACCTGGCCCAGAGCCGGGAGCAGTTCGTCATTGCGCCCGGCATCAAGGGGATGGTGATGAGCGTGTTCACCCTCCCCTCCTACGATGTGGTGTTCAAGGTGATAAAAGACGAGTTCACCCCGCCCAAGGAGGTGAGCCACGAGCAGGTGAAGGAGAAATACCGGCTGGTAAAACAGCACGATAGAGTGGGCCGCATGGCAGATACCCAGGAGTTCACCAACTTCGAGTTTCCCCTCGATCGCATCTCGCCGGAGCTGTTGACCGAGCTCAAGGCGGTGGCGCCTTCTGCGCTGACCCTCACCGCCGACAAGCTGGTGATCAAACACCTCTACACCGAGCGCAAGATGATCCCCCTGAACCTCTATCTGGATCAGGCGGACGAACAGCAGACCCGCCTCGCCCTGGAGGAGTACGGCAACGCCATCCGCCAGCTCGCGGCGGCCAACATCTTCCCAGGCGACATGCTGTTCAAGAACTTCGGGGTGACTCGCCACGGCCGGGTGGTCTTCTACGACTACGACGAGATCTGCTATATGACGGAGTGCAACTTCCGCCAGATCCCGCCGCCCCGCTACCCGGAGGACGAGTGGAGCGCCGAACCCTGGTATTCGGTGGCCCCCAACGACATCTTCCCGGAGGAGTTCGCCACCTTCCTGCTGCAAAAACCCCAGGTGCGGGAGATCATGATGCAGTTGCACAAGGAGCTCTTCGATGCCAACTACTGGAAGATGCTGCAGAGCAACATCAAGGAGGGGATGTTCGAGGATGTCTATCCCTACCGGCGCAAGAAGCGGTTTCGCTTCCAGCGAGGGGGATGACCCGGCATCAGGCACAAAAAGGGACGCCATCGCGTCCCTTTTCACATTCTTATGCACGCTGGCGCAGGGGTCGCCTGCGACAGCCTTTGACGATATCCCGGCTTATTTCACGGCGTCAAAGGTCAGCAAGGTGGCCTTGTCGGCATCCTTGAGTACCAGCTGTTTGCCGCTGATCTGGAAGCTCGCCACCTTCTCCAGGGTCTGCAGGTAGTTCATCTCCTTGCCGGCCAGATCCCCCGCACACATCATGCGCGTCGAACCCATGGCGCCCAGCGTCAACACGCCGTCACCCTGCTCTGTGATGCCGCCAAAGTAGCGGTTGCAGCCGCCCTTGCCCGCCACCTTGTCACCGGCGACCTGCAGGGTGAAGGTATCACCGCTCGCCCCTTGCAGTTGCCAGGTCGATGCCTGCAATTGTGCCAGCGTGGAACCCGTAGTCATGGCGCAGCCTCCCAGGGCCAGAGCGGCCAGCAGGATCAGTTTGTTGTTCATCAGTTCACCTCGTGATGGAGCGTGTCGTAACGACACGGAGTGAGGGGCCTGTGTACCATGACTGCGGCGTCAATCAAAACTCTTTTATTGTGATCGGGGTTCCCTTTACTCCCCGCTGGCATGTGCCATGCTTGTAGTCCTGTTCGGACCCAGGGAGGGGAAACGAATGGTCAAGTCTCTCGTCATCGCCATGGCATCCAGCCTCGTCTTTTCGGCTCAGGCCGCCGACTGGAGTTTTCTCCAGACCGAATCGGACAACCCGCTCTACGTCAAAAGCTATTCCGGCGTACTGCTCGGCAACCAGAGCCATCTTGGCGACAACTTCGACCTCTGGCTCATCAATACCGGCTACCAATACCCGCTTCAGGATGACATCAGCCTCTACATGGAGGCCGGCCCCGCCATCGGCCCCCAAAGCGGGCAGGCCGGGTTCAATATCAGCTCTGGGGTGCGCTATCGCCTCTCCCCGTCACTCAACATCGGCAGCCAGCTCAAGCAACTGGAGGTGAGCAAGGCCAGCACCCTGGTTGAGCTCAACAGCAGCCTGCTGGTGACACCCTCCCTGGCCATCACCGCCAATTACGGACTCAGTGCCTTCAGCACGGAACACTTTCTCACTCTGGGAGTGGGCTTCAACTTCTGAGGTTCAGAGGAGCCTGGCGCCGCTCACCAGCACACCGTTGAGATCGGCGTAGACATAGTCGCCGGGCGCTATGGTCACTCCGGCAAAAGAGACCACGGTATCCAGCGTGCCCAGGCCCCGTTTTTCGGTCTTGACCGGGCACGGGGCCAAGGCCTTGACCCCCAGCGCCAGGGTCGCCAGCGTCCCCACATCCCGCACGGCACCATTGATGAGGATCCCCTCCCACCCCTGCTCCACCGCCTTGATGGCCAGCTGATCCCCGAGCAGCGCCCGACGCAGGGAGCCGCCCCCGTCGATCACCATCACCTTGCCATGGCCGGGACGATTGACCAGCTCACGCACCAGGCTGTTGTCTTCAAAGCAGGAGAGGGTCACGGCCTCGCCGTAAAACAGCGCCTTGCCGCCATAGTCGTGAAACAGGGGGTCAGCGATCCTAAGGGCATCGCCATGTTCATCGCAAAGGTCGGGCAGCAGGTCCAGCATGATCATCATCCTTCCATGGAGTGAAATGTGTCCGCTCATTCTTTCATCATGTCGGGGCGCTGACAATCCACCGGCCGGGTGCCCTGTCCGGATGGCGGGGGCCATGTCAGCCCTAAGGCCTGAACCGCCAGCGGGACGCAAGCGCCCCCAGATGACAGGGCGTCCCTTCCAGCAACACGGGCACCAGCCAGAGCTCTCCTTCACGCACCCAATAGAGGGCATTCTGGCCAAATCGGGCGGCCAGCCGGATCGCCTCTGACTGCGAAAGCGGCAACAACAGCGACGCCTCCTGCCAGCGCTCATCCTCATCGCTCCCCCAGACCTCTCCCATGACGGGACACTCGCCCACTTGCCGGACAAGGGCTCGCTGGCGACGGGCATTGCGGCGCAGCCCCACCCACCGGCTGGCCGGGTTCCAGGCCGTGACAATGGCATAGGCTGGGCAGCTGGGAGGCGCAAAGGGGGCGATGAAGCACACTTTTCTGTAGTTTTCCCACAAAGTCATGTCAACCACATGTTACATCCCATTACATTTATTAAGGGCGAAAAAGCGGGTCAGCCCAAGTATGATGCTGCGAACTCGGGGATTGACTTATATCAAAGCTGAGTTAAAAAGTTGCTATCTGACGGCAAAGAGTGTTGTTATGCGCCTGTTAACTGATAAAATGCAGCAACTTTTGTAATGGACTACCTCTCCGGGCTTCTCTTGTTCAGACTTGTTGAGAGCCCATGTACGGCACAGGGATGCTTGCCGACATAGTTACCAAATTCGCGATGATTCGACCTGATATTCATACCCAGGATGACGTAATAAATTTTCAGGACCGGTCGGATAACGCCAAAGAGTGTTAAAATTTCGATAATTAACTGATAAGAATCTGGGAATACTCATGCAAACACCACATATTCTGATCGTCGAAGACGAGCTGGTCACCCGCAACACCCTCAAGAGCATCTTCGAAGCCGAAGGCTACATCGTGCTGGAAGCCAACAACGGTGACGAGATGCACCAGGCCCTGACCAGCCACACCATCAACCTGGTGATCATGGACATCAACCTGCCGGGCAAGAACGGCCTGCTGCTGGCGCGCGAGCTGCGTGAAGATGACAACATCGCCCTGATGTTCCTGACCGGTCGCGACAACGAAGTGGACAAGATCCTGGGGCTGGAGATCGGCGCAGATGACTACATCACCAAGCCGTTCAATCCCCGTGAACTGACCATCCGTGCCCGCAACCTGCTGAGCCGCACCATGAACGTGGCCGCCGGTGGCGAAGAGAAGAAGCTGGTAGAGCGTTATCTGTTCAATGGCTGGGCTCTGGACATCAACAGCCGCGCCCTGGTCAGCCCGGCAGGGGACATGTTCAAGCTGCCCCGCTCCGAGTTCCGTGCCATGCTGCATTTCTGCGAGAACCCGGGCCAGATCCAGACCCGTGCCGAGCTGCTCAAGAAGATGACGGGCCGCGAACTCAAGCCCCACGACCGCACCGTGGACGTGACCATCCGCCGTATTCGCAAGCACTTCGAGAGCGTGGGCGACACCCCTGAGATCATCGCCACCATCCATGGCGAAGGCTATCGCTTCTGCGGCGAGCTGGAGCAGGAGTAATTCTCCCACTCCCGAGTTGAAAAGGCGCCCTGTGGCGCCTTTTCCATGTCTGCGCCTTTCAGCTTGGGCGCTTTGGCACTCTCGCCGGCATCAAAAAACAGACAACAAAAAGCCCACTCACAGGAGTGGGCTTTTTGTGTGAAGACTGGAGCGGGCAGCGGGAATCGAACCCGCATCATCAGCTTGGAAGGCTGAGGTAATAGCCATTATACGATGCCCGCTAGGCATCAAAACGTGCTCGGTGTGATGGGGAATCCCCACGACAGACAGCCATCTGGCTGATATGGACAACGGCGCGTGCCGCTATCTGGAATGTGGAGCGGGTGATGGGAATCGAACCCACGTATGCAGCTTGGGAAGCTACCGTTCTACCATTGAACTACACCCGCGTCAGTGGCCTCTACTATATGCATTTTGCCGCCGAGCGCAATCACCGACCTCGCATTTTTTGCCATAAATCAAGCTGTTCGGCCAACTAATGAGCATGAAGCCGATTTTTCACACAATGATGTTCCTCCGCCCGGTTCTGCAAGGTTGCCAAGCCGTGGGGGCGACGATAGTCTTGCGCCACTCGTTTGAGGAGGGTGGTAATGGACAAGAACAGACAGAAACATCTCTATGGCTGGTTGCGCAAACAATCGGGCCATGGTCGGCGCTGGATCGGCATCTCCATCGCCTTCGGGCTGGGTCAGGGCGTCCTGATGGTGATGCAGGCCTGGTTGCTGGCGAGCCTGCTGCACGGTTTCATCATCGAAGGCTCCACGCCGGAGCACTCCGCCCCCCTCTTCATCAGTCTGTTGCTGGTGACCCTGACCAAGGCGGCCCTGGCCTATGGCCGCGAGGTGGCGAGTTTCAAGGCGGGCAGTGCGGTGCGCCAGGCCATCCGCGAGCTGGTACTCACCCGCCTCGCCAGGCTCGGCCCTGCCTATATCCAGCGTCGCCCCGCCGGTAGCTGGGCCAGCCTGCTGCTCGAGCAGATCGAAGAGATGCAGGACTTCTTCTCCCGTTATCTGCCCCAGATGGCCATCGCCGTCTTTATTCCCCTGGTGATCCTGGTCTCCGTGTTCCCGGTCAACTGGGCGGCGGGCCTCATTCTGCTCGGCACGGCCCCCCTCATTCCTCTCTTCATGATCCTGGTGGGGGTGGGCGCCGCCGATGCCAACCGCCGCAACTTCCAGTCGCTGGCGCGCCTCTCAGGCCACTTCCTCGATCGCCTCAAGGGGCTGCGCACCCTGCAGCTTTTCATGCGCACCCGGGCGGAAGGGGAGGCCATCCGCGATGCATCGGAAGATTTTCGCGAGCGCACCATGGAGGTACTGCGCCTCGCCTTCCTGAGCACGGCCGTGCTGGAGTTCTTCGCCGCCATCGCGGTGGCCCTGGTGGCCGTCTACTTCGGTTTCTCCTACATCGATCACCTCAACTTTGGCAGCTATGGCGTCAAGGTCACCCTCTTTACCGGCCTGTTCGTGCTCTTCCTCGCCCCCGAGTTCTACGCGCCGCTGCGGGAACTCGGTGCCCACTATCACGCCAAGGCACAGGCCATTGGCGCCGCCGAACAACTGCTGGAATTTCTCGAGGCCGACGTGAGCGAACCCGCCTCCGGGACGCTCCCCTTCCATGCGGAGGGCCCCGTCAAGGTAGAAGCCCGCAGCCTGGAAGTGCTGAGCGCCGAGGGCAAGGTGCTGGTCGGTCCCCTCGATTTCACGCTGGAAGCCGGCACGCGCACCGCCCTGGTCGGCATCAGCGGCGCGGGCAAGAGCTCCCTGGTCAATGCCCTGCTCGGTTTTGCCCCCTATCGCGGTTCCCTGTGCGTCAACGGAGTGGAGCTTCGTACCCTGGACATCAGCCAGTGGCGCCAGCAGCTAGGCTGGCTCTCCCAGAATCCCCAACTCTTCCACAGCTCCCTGCGGGACAACCTGCTGCTGGCCAGACCATCCGCCAGCGACGCCGAGCTGGAAGCCGCGCTCAAGCGCGCCCAGGCCTGGGAGTTCGTCAATGAGAAAGGGCTGGACTATCGGGTCGGGGATCAGGCGGGCGGCCTCTCCGTCGGCCAGGCCCAGCGCATCGCCCTTGCCCGCACCCTGCTCAAGACGACCCAGATGATGGTGCTGGATGAACCCACTGCCAGCCTGGATCGCCATTCTGAGCGGGCCGTCATGAGCGCCCTCGAACAGGCCGCACAAGGTCAGACCCTGCTGATGATCACCCACCGCCTCGATCAGCTCAGCCAGATGGACAACATCCTGGTGCTGGCGCACGGCAAGCTGGTGGAGCAGGGACGTTTTGCCGCACTCGGCGAGGCCCAGGGCCCCTTCGCCCGCCTCCTGTCGCAATCCCAAGGTTTCGGAGACTCTCTCGATGACTGATCTATTGCCGTTCCTGCGCCTTTATCGCCAGCACTGGCTTAGCCTCTCCATCGGCCTGCTGCTGGCCCTGGTCACCCTGGTGGCCGGCATGGGCCTGCTCTCCCTCTCCGGCTGGTTCCTCTCCGCCGCAGCCGTCGCCGGGCTGGCGGTCGCCACCCGAGACACCTTCAACTACATGACCCCTGCGGGGGGCGTGCGTTTCTTCTCCATCGTGCGCACCGCCAGTCGCTGGAGCGAGCGGGTCGTGAGCCACGACGCCACCTTCCGGGTGCTGACCCGGCTGCGGGTCTGGTTCTGGCAAAAGCTCTCCCCTCTCTCCCCCGGCTCCCTTGCCGGTTTTCGCCAGGCTGACCTGCTCAACCGTCTGGTGGCCGACATCGATGCCATGGATCACGTCTATCTGCGCCTCATCACCCCCATTGGGGCGGCGCTGCTGAGCTGCGCCGGGCTGGTCTTCTTCCTCTCCTTCTTCGATGGTCGCCTGGCGCTGACGCTGGGAGCCATTCTGCTCTTTGGCATGCTGGCCTTGCCCCTGGTCTTCTATTTTGCCGGGCGCGCGCCGGGCCGCCAGCTCATCGCCGAGAAGTCCAACCTGCGTACCCGCATGGTGGACTATCTGGACGGCCAGGCCGAACTGCAGATGTTCGCCGCCGCTCCCGAGGCGCTCACCGGATTGCAGCAGGCGGAGCAGGCCCTGATCCGGGCCCAGGCCCGCATGGCCCGCGTCAGCGGCCTGGCCGCCTTCTCGGTGCAGTTGCTGAGCGGCTGGACTCTGACCCTGATGCTCTGGCTGGCCGGTCACGGCGTCGGTGGCAGTGCCCCTGATCCCATCACCGCACTCATGGTGTTCGCTACCCTGGCGAGCTTCGAGGCGCTGCTGCCGCTGGCCGGTGCCTTCCAGCACCTCTCCACCAGCCTCACCTCCGCCCGCCGTCTCAACGAGATCCTGCAAGAGGCCAAGGCGCTGGAGTGGGGCGCACAGCAAGCCCCCGCTGCCCGGGGTGCCGTGCAGATAAGCGACCTGCATTTCACCTATCCAGGCCAGGATGCTCCCGTGCTGCAAGGGTGCACCCTGCAACTGCATGCCGGGGAGAAGCTGGCGCTGCTGGGGCAGACCGGCTGTGGCAAGTCCACCCTGATGGGGTTGCTGACCCGGGAATGGACGGCCCTATCGGGGGAGATCCTGCTCGATGGCAAGCCCCTCACCGATTACAGCGAAGAGGCGCTGCGCGCCTCCTGCTCCGTGGTGAGCCAGCGGGTCCACCTGTTTGCCGATACCCTGCGTGGCAACCTCACCCTGGCCGCCCCCGGAGCCAGCGACGAACGGCTCATCGAGGTGCTCACCCAGGTGGGGCTCGGGACTCTGCTCCACGATGAGGGTGAGCAGGCCGAACAGGGGCTGGATGCCTGGCTCGGGGATGGCGGGCGTCCGCTCTCCGGCGGGGAGCGCCGCCGCATCGGCATCGCCCGCGCCCTGCTCCACGATGCACCGCTCTGGCTGCTGGACGAGCCCACCGAAGGGCTCGATACCCAGACCGAACGGGAGATCATGGATCTGCTGCTGACCCTGGGGGCGGATCGCACCCTGCTGCTCATCTCCCACCGCCTGCTGGGGCTGGAACGGATGGACAGGGTAGCCCTGATGGAAGAGGGTCGCATCCGTCTGTGTGCCCCCCACCAGGAGCTGCTGGAAGATGATCACTACCGCAGCCTGCACCGGCGACTGGCCCCCGCCTGATCCGGGGTCGTCTCGCTACAATCCATTGATATGGCTAAAAATGGGGCTGGTCGCCATCGGCGACTGCCCCCTATAATGGCCCACTCGCCACCCAACAAGATGCCGATATGAAACGCCTGATCCTGATGATGCCCCTGATTGCCTCCGGTTGCGCCGACTTCGCCTTCAACAGCAATCTGGACAAGGAAAACTTCGACGAGTACTTCAAGCCGGGGAGCGTGCGGATCTACGAGCAGAGCGAGCTCGCCGACCTCAACTACCTCTACCTCGGCACCGTCGAGGGGGAATCCTGCCAGAGCGATGCCAACCAGGCGGTGCCCAATGCCGGTGAAGCCCGCACCCTGGCCCGCCGCCGCGTGGCGGACATGGGGGGCAACGGCGTCAGCTTCGACAAGTGCGCCGAGTTCAGCGACGTGCCCGGCTGCCTGAAGCAGGTGATCTGCTACGGTCAGGCGCTGAAAGTGGCCGAAGAGAAGTAAGTCCTGCCATGGCGATCGCCATCGTGCGACTCGGCAGCCCCCGCCTCGAGGATGAGGGGCTTCGCATCGGCACCGTGCGTCGCCCCCCTCGCGGCGTGCCCAAAGCGGCGTTCGCCAGCCAGGATTGGTACGACGTCTGGTTCCCCAATCTGGCCCCCAGCGCCGAGACCATGAAACTCGGTCAGACTGCCGACACCCCGGCCCGGTGGACCGCCTTCTGCAAGCAGTACAAGGCCGAGATGGCCGCCCCGGCCGCGAAGCACGATCTGGCCCTGCTGGCCGCCCTCTCCCACACCACCCATTTCTCGGTGGGATGCTACTGCGAACAGGAGTCCCGCTGCCATCGCAGTGTGCTGAGGACCCTGCTGGCCGACGCGGGTGCATTGCTGCGCTGAGCGCCCGTCATGGATGAACACCCCACATGAGAAGAGGGCACCCCGGGG